>NZ_LR134376.1:4502500-4542521 GCF_900637545.1 Aeromonas encheleia | reverse complement strand
AGGCGCAGCACCCCGCGCCGGCGCTCTGGCGACCGCGACGGGATGGGGACGATTACCTATGTCAAAACGCAGGGTGGGACCATCGACTCCGCAGAGCTCGTTGATGATGCCGTTGACCCGGAGCAGGTACTTGTCGCGTACCCAATCCAGAACGAAGCGATTCGGTGCATACAGGGTCAGAGTATTGTCACTCAACTCCGCTTGAAGCGGCCGGATCCACATGCTGAATTCTGCCGAGGGCAACTCATCTTGCAGCCGGTTTAGGCACTGCTGCCATAGCGAAGCAGTCACTCTAGACTCCCGTCAATTGATTAACTAAAGACCGGCTATTCTACGTTTTTAGCGGCTGGATCTCTAGTTGCCGCCACCCGGATCCAGCAAATAAGATCCTTGACTTTCAAGGATCCAGCGCCCCAGGATCTGATTTCATCCCCAAAGTTACCCACAGCCCCCGACTGGGGTGTGGACAGAATGATTCGATGCTGCCGCGGTTATTTTATATAACCAAATATCATTTATTCTTTATATTTTATTCCAATAACATCAGCGCCAACCCGTGATTACAACTAAAAATACAGAACAACAGAGAGAGGAATCCCCATGACATCCACCATCAAGCTGATCTCCGGCGCCGCCATTCTGCTGGCCAGCCTGTCCGGCCAGGCCATCGCCCAGGAAACCATCAAGGTCGGCATGTCCGGCAAGTATTTCCCCTTTACCTTCGTCAAGCAGGACAAGCTGCAGGGCTTCGAGGTGGACATGTGGAACCAGATCGGTGAGCGCACCGGCTACAAGGTGGAATTCGTCACCGCCAGCTTCTCCGGCCTGTTTGGCATGCTGGAAACCGGTCGCGTCGATACCATCTCCAACCAGATCACCATCACCGACGAGCGCAAGGCCAAGTACGCCTTCTCCCAACCCTATGTCTATGACGGCGCCCAGATCGTGGTGCGCAAGGGCAACAGCACCATCCAGGGCTTCAAGGATCTGGCCGGCAAGACAGTCGCCGTGAACCTCGGCTCCAACTTCGAAGAGCTGCTGCGCAAAAATGATCCAGAGAAGAAGATCGATATCCGTACCTATGACTCCAGCTTCGAGCAGGATGTCGCCCTGGGCCGCATCGATGCCTTCGTGATGGACCGCGTCTCCACCGCCCAGTTGATCAAGGAATCCAAGCTGCCGCTGCAACAGGCTGGCAAGCCGTTCGAGACCATCGAGAACGCCCTGCCCTTCCTGAAGACCCCGGAGAAGCAGGCCGTGCTGAAGAAGGTCGACGACGCCCTCACCGCCATGCGTAAAGACGGCTCCCTGACCAAGATCTCGGAAAAATGGTTCGCAGCGGACATCACTAACAAATAAATGATGGAATTCGATCTCGAGTACACACTGGGGCTGTTTCCCATCCTGCTCAAATACCTGGGCACCACGATGGAAATGGCCCTGTGGGGATTCGCATTGGCACTCGTACTGTCGCTGACCCTGGCGATAGTACGGGTGTTTCGCGTCCCCGCGATCCACTGGCTGGCGATGCTCTACATCTCGTTCTTCCGGGGTACCCCCCTGCTCGTCCAGCTGTTCCTGCTCTACTACGGCCTGCCACAACTCTTCCCCATCTTCGTGGGAATGGATGCCTTTACCGCCGCCATCGTCGGCCTGACCCTGCACTTTGCGGCCTACATGGCCGAGTCGATCCGCGCCGCCATTCTGGGCATCCACAAGAGCCAGATGGAGGCGGCCCTCAGCATAGGCATGAGTCGCTATCAGGCGATGCAGCGGATCATATTGCCGCAGGCGGCCCGCATCGCGACCCCGTCGCTGATGAACTACTTCATCGACATGATCAAGAGCACCTCCCTGGCTTTCACCCTGGGGGTGGCGGAGATCATGGGCAAGGCGCAGATGGAAGCCTCCTCCTCCTTCAAGTTCTTCGAGAGCTTCATGGCGGTCGCCCTGGTCTACTGGGTCGTCGTCATCATCTTCACCCGCTTGCAGCACCTGCTGGAAGTGCACCTGAACCGTGCCTATTAAAGGAGGTTTGTCATGATTAAATTAACGGGCCTCTCCAAGGCGTTTGACGGTAATCAGGTGCTGAACGGCATCGACCTTGAGGTCAAGAAGGGGGACATAGTGGTCATCATCGGCCCCTCAGGGACCGGTAAATCGACCCTGCTGCGCTGCCTCAACCTGCTGGAGACCCCGGATGCGGGCCGGCTGGCCATCGATGACCTGCAGCTGGACCTGGCCAACGCCAGCGAGCAGCAGGCCATAGAGCTGCGCAAGCGTGCCTCCTTCGTGTTCCAGAACTACGCCCTGTTTGCCAACAAGACGGCGCTGGACAACATCGCCGAGGGGCTGATCACCGTCTGGAAGCGACCCAAGGCGGAGGCTCGTGCCACCGCGCTCGGCATCCTCAAGGACATCGGCCTCGCCGAGAAGCGGGATGCCTACCCGGCGTCGCTGTCCGGCGGCCAGCAGCAGCGGGTCGGCATCGGCCGCGCCATGGCGGCGCACTCCAAGGTGATCCTGTTCGATGAGCCCACCTCGGCGCTCGATCCCGAGTGGGTCGACGAGGTGCTCGGGCTGATGAAACAACTCGCCAGCCAGCACCAGACCATGGTGGTGGTGACCCACGAGATCGAGTTTGCCCGTGATGTCGCCGATCGGGTGATCTTCATGGAGGGGGGCCGGATCGTGGAACAGGGCCCGCCGGATCAGATATTGGTCGATCCGCAGGATCCCCGTACCCGGGAGTTCCTGCGCAAAGTACTTAAATAGCTCTCTCTTTGGCGGCCTGGCCGCCTTTTTTCTTGGAGGATCCTTGTTTAACCCCGGGTTGCCAGTATAATTCGGGCCCTTGATCCTACGGATCCTGTCAACTTTCGCTGCCTCTTCACGAGTTAGAGCAAGATGAGGGGGTACGGCGGATTGACTGGAAGCCGAACTCTGTTTAGAATTCGGCCTCTTTTGCTAGTCGTCACACGCTATAGCTGGCGCGTCGGCTCAGTGTGACAATCAAAACTGTACAGAAATACGGAATCTAATCATGAGTAAACGTACTTTTCAGCCGTCCAACCTGAAGCGCAAGCGCTCTCACGGTTTCCGCGCCCGCATGGCTACTGCCAATGGTCGCAAGGTTCTGGCCGCTCGTCGTGCCAAGGGTCGTGCCCGCCTGGTAGTCTAATGCCTACCCAGCACACCTTCTCTCGGGAGTTACGTCTGTTAACTCCCGAACACTTCAAACGCGTTTTCGCCGAGCCTGTACGGGCCGCTTCTCCGCAAATTACACTTCTTGCTTGCCCCAATACTCTCGAACATCCCCGTCTTGGCCTCGCCGTGCCCAAAAAAGCACTCAAGCGTGCCGTCTGGCGTAACCGTGTCAAACGAGTGGTACGGGAAAGCTTCCGTCTCAATCAGGCCAACCTGCCCGCTATCGACATCGTCGTCATAGCCAAAGGCGGTGTCAAAGAGATGGACAACGAAGAGTTGTTCAAGTTACTGGAAAAGCTATGGCGCACTCTGTCACGCCGTTGCAATGGGTAGCTATCAAACTGATACGCCTGTATCAGCTAATCATTAGTCCCCTGCTCGGGCCACGCTGCCGTTTCACTCCGACTTGTTCCCAATTTGCGATAGAAGCCATCCGACTTCACGGTTTCATAAAAGGCGTTTGGTTAGCTAGCAAACGTCTATTAAAATGCCATCCCTTATCCGAGGGTGGTTATGACCCGGTTCCGCAACCAAAGCGAAGAAACTGAAGACTATGGAATCACAACGCAATTTACTCCTGATCGGTTTGCTGTTCGTGAGCTTTTTGCTCTGGCAACAGTGGGAGTCCGACAAGGCTCCGAAGCCGGCCCCGACTACCGTGGCCCAAACCGAACATTTCGTACCTGAAGCCGGTCAGACCGGTGATATTCCTCAGGTTTCCGAGCAAGCCAACGCCACCACCGCACGCAAGCTGATCACCGTCTCCTCCGACGTGCTCAAGCTGACCCTGGATACCCAGGGCGGTGACATCGTCTCTGCCGAACTGCTGGCCCACAAGCTGGAAGAAGGCAAGGAGCAGCCGTTCACCCTGCTGACCAGTCAACCTGCGCACCTCTACGTTGCCCAGAGCGGTCTGGTGGGTCGTGATGGCCCGGACAGCCAGGCTCAGGGTCGTCCCACCTACGAAGCCGCCCAGACCAGCTACCAGCTGGCCGACGGTCAGGATCAGGTCGTGGTCCCCATGACCTGGACCGACAGCAAGGGCGTGGTCTTCACCAAGGAGTTCGTGCTCAAGCGCGGTGACTACGCCATTGGCGTCGATTACAAGATCGACAACAAGTCTGCCGCACCCGTCCAGGTACAGTTCTACGGCCAGCTGAAGCAGACCGTGACCACGCCGAAGGACCAGGAAGGTCATGCCATGGTGGCCAGCGCCTACCGTGGTGGTGCCTTCTCCAGCGAAGATACCCGCTACAAGAAGTACACCTTTGACGAGATGAAGGATGCCGACCTGAACAAGACCACCAAGGGTGGTTGGGTCGCCATGCTGCAACACTACTTCGTCTCCGCCTGGGCACCGAATGCCGAGGATACCAACAGCTTCTACAGCCGCGTGATCCCAGGTAAAGACCAGGCCATCATTGGTTACAAGGCGCCGCTGGTTGACGTGGCTGCCGGTCAGCAGGCCGAAGTGACCAGCAAGCTGTGGGTCGGTCCCAAGCTGCAGGATCAGATGGCCAAGGTGGCAAACCACCTCGACCTGACCGTCGACTACGGCTGGCTCTGGTTCATCGCTCAGCCGCTGCACTGGCTGCTGACCGTGTTCCACGGCTTCGTCCAGAACTGGGGTCTGGCCATCATCATGCTGACCTTGCTGGTACGCGGTATCATGTTCCCGCTGACCAAGGCCCAGTACACCTCCATGGCCAAGATGCGCATGCTGCAACCCAAGCTGGCTGCGCTCAAGGAACGCTTCGGTGACGATCGCCAGAAGATGTCCCAGGGCATGATGGAGCTGTACAAGAAGGAGAAGGTCAACCCGCTCGGTGGCTGTCTGCCGATCCTGGTGCAGATGCCGATCTTCATCGCCCTGTACTGGGCATTGATGGAGTCTGTCGAGCTGCGTCACGCGCCGTTCGCCCTGTGGATCACCGACCTGTCGGTGAAGGACCCCTTCTTCGTGCTGCCGATCCTCATGGGTGCCTCCATGTGGTACCTGCAGAAGATGAGCCCGACCACCATCACGGACCCCATGCAGCAGAAGGTGATGCAGTTCATGCCGATCATCTTCACCTTCATGTTCCTCTGGTTCCCGGCTGGCCTGACCCTGTACTGGTTGGTGAGTAACGTCATCTCCATTACCCAGCAGACCATCATCTACCGTCAGTTGGAGAAGAAAGGCCTGCACACCCGCAGCTGATCTTCCCCCTGATGACAAAAGAGGCGGCCTTCGGGCCGCCTTTTTTATTACAATGTCCGCAATGACCGACCCTATTACCGAACAGATGAGCCAAGCAAGATGACAACAGATACGATCGTGGCCCAGGCCACCGCCCCCGGCCGGGGTGGCGTCGGCATAGTCCGCGTCTCAGGCCCCGCCGCCGAACGAGTCGCCGAAATCGTACTCGGTCGACTGCCAAGGGTGCGTTATGCCGAATATCTGCCGTTCAAGGATGAGCAGGGCCAGCCGCTGGACCAGGGCATAGCCCTGCTGTTCAAGGCCCCCAACAGCTTCACCGGCGAGGACGTGCTGGAGCTGCAGGGTCACGGTGGCCCCGTCATCCTGGACATGCTGATCCGCCGTATCCTGCAAATTGAAGGCCTCCGCCCCGCCCGTCCCGGCGAGTTCAGCGAACGCGCCTTCCTCAACGACAAGCTGGACCTGGCCCAGGCCGAGGCCATAGCCGATCTGATTGAGGCCTCCAGCGAGCAGGCCGCCCGCAGTGCCATGCACTCCCTGCAGGGCCAGTTCTCCGGCAAGATCCAGCAACTGGTGGAGAGCCTGACCCGGCTGCGCATCTATGTGGAGGCCGCCATCGACTTCCCGGACGAGGAGATAGACTTTCTCTCCGACGGCAAGGTGGCGGGGGATCTGTACGGCATCATGGCCGAGCTGGACGACGTACGCGGCGAGGCCAAGCAGGGCGCCCTGCTGCGGGAAGGCATGAAGGTGGTGATCGCCGGCCGTCCCAACGCCGGCAAGTCGAGCCTGCTCAATGCCCTGGCCGGACGCGAGTCCGCCATCGTCACCGAGATCGCCGGCACCACCCGCGACGTGCTGCGCGAGCACATCCACCTGGATGGCATGCCGCTGCACATCATCGACACCGCCGGCCTGCGCGACACCCAGGACAAGGTTGAGCAGATCGGCATCGAGCGCGCCTGGGCCGAGATAGAGCAGGCCGACCGGGTGCTGTTCATGGTGGATGGCACCACCACGGATGCGATAGACCCGCGGGAGATCTGGCCGGAATTTGTCGATCGCCTGCCAAAAAACATCGGTCTCACCGTGGTACGCAACAAGGCCGATCTGACCGGCGAGGATCTGGCTCCTCGCAGTGAACTGGGCCACGCGGTCTATCGCATCTCCGCCAAGACCGAGCTGGGGCTGCCCGCCCTGCGCGAGCACCTGAAGGCCTGCATGGGCTTCCAGGGCAACACCGAGGGGGGCTTCATGGCCCGCCGTCGCCACCTGGATGCACTGGAGCGTGCCGCCGATCGGCTGTTGGTGGCCAAGGAGCAGCTTGAAGTCTATGTGGCTGGCGAGCTGGTGGCCGAGGAGCTGCGCCTGGCGCAGGAGTCCCTGTCCGAGATCACCGGCGAGTTCAGCTCGGACGATCTGCTGGGCCGCATCTTCTCCAGCTTCTGCATCGGCAAGTAAGCCGGCATCTGCCACCCACAAAAAAGCCCGGGCATGGTCCCGGGCTTTTTATTGTGCGTTTTTTATTCAGGATCCTAGAGGCGGCGCAGGCACCACATGAAGTAAGCGCCCCCTAACAAGGTGGAGACCAACCCGACCGGCAGCTCCTGGGGGAACAGGATCTGCTGGCCGATCCAGTCGGCCGACACCATCAGCAGGGCGCCACAACCCGCCGCACCGAGCAGATGCCAGCGGGCCCGCACCAGCCCCATCAGCTTGGCCATGTGGGGTGCCAGCAGGCCGGCGAAGGAGAGTGGCCCTATCACCATGGTCGCGCTGGCGGTGAGCACGGCCACCAGCAGCAGTATGACGAGCTGGGCACGGCTGAGGCGAACCCCCAGCGCCGTCGCCACCGCCGGCCCCATCGGCATCAGATCGAGCCAGCGGCTCACCAGCAGGCAGACCGCCAGCATCAACAGCGCCAACAGCGCCAGCGCACTGGCTATCGGCTGGGTGACGTAATAGGTGGAGCCGGACATCCAGGCGAGCAGCTGCTGCACCCGCATGTCGCCGTTGGCCAGGGCGATGGCCTGCAGCGGCTCGAACAGCGCCGTGATGGCGATGCCGGACAGCAGGATCCGCTCCGGCTGGAAGCCATTTTTGCGGTTGATCAGCACCAGCAGCAGCAGGCAGGCGAAGGCTCCCAGCAGGCCCCCCAGCAACATCAGGGGCAGCGGCAGGGCGGGTAGCAGCAGGGCCATGACGATCACTCCCATGAAGGTGCCACCACTCACCCCCAGCAGCTCGGGGCTCGCCATGGGGTTGTTGCTGACCCTCTGCAGCAGGGTGCCCGCCAGCGCCAGCAGCACACCGGCAGCTCCGGCCGCCAGGGTACGCGGCAGACGCCACTCCAGCTGGGCCTGCCACCTCAGCCAGCTCGGCCAACCCCAGCCGTTCATCCCCTGTCCAAACAGCAGGGAGGCCAGCATGGCGACCACCAGCCCGGCCACCAGGATAGCGATGAAACGCGCCGGCGCCGGATGCCGCGCCACCACCAGCCCGACAGCAGCTTTCGGGGTCGTCGACTTGAAGCTGAGGCGCGGGATCAGCCAGAGCAGCAGCGGTGCCCCCAGCAAGGCCGTCATGGCGCCGGTCGGGATCAACACGGGCCAGAAGCGGGTCAGGGATTGCAGCAGCAGATCGGTAGCCGCCAGCAGCAGGGCGCCCAGCACCGGGGCCCACAGCAGGCGCAAACCGAGCCGCCTCACCCCCAGCATCCGCACCATCACGGGGGCCGCCAGCCCGATGAAGCCGATCAGCCCCACCACGCTCACCACACAGGCGGTGATGAAGACCGCGAGGCCGAGGCCGGCGAAGCGCAGGTGCTTGAGGGAGACCCCAAGGCTGCGAGCGCTGGCGTCATCCAGCTCCAGCACCGCCAAGGGGCGAGCCAGCAGCGCCGCCAGCACGCCGGCCACCAGCAATCGTGGCAGCAGGTAGCCGACACCGCTCCAGCTGGTCTGGGCCAATGAGCCACTACCCCACACCAGCAGGCCCTTCAGCTCCTCCTGGAAGAACAGCAGCAGCCCCAGGCTGATGGCCGCCAGGTAGAGGTTGATCACCAGGCCCGCGAATACGATGACCACGGGGTTGAGCTGACGACGCCAGGCCAGGGCAAACACCAGCCCCATGGCGAGGCTGCCCCCTAGCATGGCGATCCACTCGCGCCCGATCAGCAACCAGCTCGGGGCAAACAGAGTCACCACCATCAGTGCCAGCTGGGCGCCGGAGGCGACCCCCAGGGTCGTCGGCGAAGCGAGCGGATTGCGCAGCACCTGCTGCATCAGGGTACCGGCCAGGCCGAGGGCGGCGCCCGCCAGCAGGCAGATGGCCAGCCTGGGCAGCCAGCTGAAGTGGATCACCGCCTGGCGGACATCATTCAGCTGCGGCGAGAACAGGGTCTGCCACCAGAGCGCCTGCGGCAGTTGATGAGCCAGATCCCAGCCAGCCAGCGACAGGGTCAACAGCAGCAGGACGAGGCCGGGGCGCAGCAGGGAGACGGGAAGGATTTGATTCATTGGGTGGCCCCCTCGGCGGACACATGGGTTGCCAGATCGGAGGCCGCGTCCTCCTGCAGGGCCTCGCTCAGCAGCTCGGCGAAGCGGCGGGCGGCCAGCATACCGCCGAAACTCCAGACGGCGGGCAGGTGCAGCACCTTGCCCTGCTTCACCAGCGGCAGATGCTGCCAGAGCCCGGGCTCCTGCAGCCGCTCGCCCACCCCCACCGGGATGGGATCGACCACCACCAGCCGTGCTTCTGGCAGGGCCAGGAACTGCTCCAGACTGACCACGGAGAAGCCCCAGGCATTGGTCTCCCCCTGCCAGGCGTTGCGCAGCCCCAGCCGCCCCATCACCGCCTCGAACAGGCTGTGGCGGCCAAACACCCGCACATGGCGCTCGTCGATAAACTGCACCAGCAGCAGCGGCGGCAGATCCGCAGGCAGTTGTGCCTTCAGCTGCGCCAGATCCCTGTCCAGCGCGGCGAGCTGGTGCTCGGCCTCGGCACTCTTGCCCACCAGGGCGGCTATGGTCAGGGTCGCCTCGTGCAGCCGCTGCCACAGATCGGTATCGGGTTCATAGAGGGCGATGGATTGTACCGGGGCAATGCGGGACAGGGTGGGTTCCAGCGATGCCATCAGCGGCGAGATGAGGATCAGATCGGGTTTGAGCTCCGCCAGCAGCTCGCGATTGGGTTGCATTCGCAGGCCTATGTCCACCACCTCGGCGGGGAGCTCTGGCTCACCGACCCAGGCACGATAGGAGTCCACATCCCCCATGGCCAGCGGCGTGACGCCGAGGGCCAGCAGGGTTTCAGCCACCGTCCAGTCGACGGTCGCGATGCGGGGGATGGATTGCACTCCCTGCTCGGTAGTTGCCGGTTTGGCCTGCAACAGCAGCGGAGCCAGCAGACAGCAGATCCAGCCCGTTTTTTTCAGTAAACGCATCGATATCCCCGACTAGATGATGGCGATATTGTGGGCGTGATCCGGATGGCGCATCACGGCCATGGGGATGCCGTAGATGGCGTGCAGTGTCTCGCTGGTCATGATGAGCGAAGGCTCGCCATGGGTCAGCAGGCGGCCACTGTGCAGCGCCACCAGCCGATCGCAGAAGCGGGACGCCATGTTGATGTCATGGATGACGATGATGACCCCGAGGTTGAGCTGACGACTCAGCTGCTGCACCAGGGTCAGCACCTCCACCTGGTGGGCCACATCCAGCGCGGCCAGCGGCTCATCCAGCAGGATGAAGCGACTCTCCTGGGCCAGCAGCATGGCCAGCCAGACCCGGCCCCGCTCGCCACCGGACAGGGTATCCACCAGCCTGTCGGCGAAGCGTTCGGTATGGGTGAGGGCGATGGCCTTGTCGACCTGACGGTGATCGGCCTCCTGCATACGCCCCAGCAGGCCGCGCCAGGGGTAGCGACCCATCTCCACCAGCTCCCGGCCGAGCAGGTTCTCGGCACTCGGCAGGTGCTGTGGCAGATAAGCCACCTGACGGGCGAAGTCCCGGTTGCCCCACTCTGACAGCGGCTTGTCGTCGAACAGGATCTCGCCATCGCTCAGGAGCTGCTGGCGCGCCAGCAGCTTGAGCAAGGTGGATTTACCGGAGCCGTTGTGGCCGATGAGGCCATAGACCTGGCCCTGCTCGAAGCGCAGGCTGGTGGGTTGCAGCAGCTTACGGTCGCTTATCGTGAAGCTGGCGGCTTTCATCTCAAACATGATCTGTTCCTGTGCTGGCCTTGGTGCCAGTCCTGTCAGTGCCGGTGTCAGACCGGCACTTCATTATCCAGATGGGCGACGGCATCCTGGCTGACCTGCTCACGGCGCGCGCCGGTCAGCTCGGTGAGCTGGCCCTGGCGCATCTCCAGCAGGCGATCGGCCTGGGAGAAATAGAGATCGTCGTGGCTGATGGCGATCACCGTCTTGCCCATCTCTCTCAGGCGCGGCAACAGCACCTGGTAGAAGATGCGGCGGAACTGGGGATCCTGATCCGCCGCCCACTCGTCAAACAGCATCACCTCGCGCTGCTCGGCCAGTGCCAGCAGCAGGGCAACCCGCTTGCGCTGCCCCTGGGAGAGCTCGATGTTGGCGATGAAATCGTCCTCGATGACGAGCTTGCTGCCCATCTGCAGCCGCTCCAGCCACTCGGCGATCAGCGCCTCTTTCGGCTCTGGCCCCAGCAGATGCTGGAACAGGTGGTAATCGGTGAAGATGGCGGAGAACAGCGCCAGGTAGGCGTTGCGATCGGTGATCGGCTCACCATCCAGCAGGATCCGGCCCGAGACCGGCTGATAGAGCCCGGTCAGCAGCATGGCCAGGGTCGACTTGCCGGAGCCATTGCCGCCGATGATGAAGATCTGCTCCCCCTTCTCTATGGTGAGGCTGATAGGCCCCACTGCGAAGCCGCCCTCCCCCTGATAGTGAAAGCTCACTTGCTCCAGCTGGATGCGTTGCCAAGCCTGGGGTGCGGGTGGCAGCGGGAAGGCGGGATCCGGCTCGGCCAGGGTCAGGCTCGCTATCTTGTCGAATGCCACCTGAGCGGAGATCAGGGTCGGCAGCGCTCCTATCCCTTGCAACAAGGGGGTACGGAGGAACAGCAGGGTCAGGGCAAAGGTGGCCGCCACGTTGGTGTTGGCCCAACCCAGCCCGTTGGCCAGGAAGAACACCAGGCCGATGGCCCCCAGCATCATGATGTTCGACCAGTTCACCGCGCTCAGGTGATAGGTGTCGGCACTGATGATGTGGCGACGATAGTCCTGCGCGTTCTGCTCATAGAGCCGGTGATAGATGAAGTGCGCCCGCTCGCGATTGAGCGCCAGCTCCTTGCTGCCGGCGATGATGGCCTGGTAGTTCTGATAGAGCTTGTCTTCGGCCTGGCGCATGTGGGACAGGTGGCGATAGACCCGGTTGACCAGCAGCCAGCCCACCACCATGGTGAGGGTGACCCAGAGTGCGGTGACTCCGAGCAGGGCCGGCGACAACCAGCCGAGGTAGAGCGCAGAGCCTATGGTGAGCACCAGCCCCTGCACCAGCTCCGGCAGGCGCACGAAGGCGATGGTGATCTGGCCGATGTCGCTGGAGAGGGAGGCCAGCAACGGCCCCTGCCCTATCTGGCGAATGCGGGCGACGTCGGTGTCCAGCAACTGCTTGAGCAGGCGGCCACGCAGGCGATAAACAAAATGATGACCGAGCGTGGTCAGGGCCAATTGAGAGCCGAGTGTGATCACCAGCAACAGCAGAATGAGGCCGATCAGCTGGCCGAGCACCGACAGCGGATCCCCTACGGATTCGATGAGAGAGTGATTGATGAAGGCGATGACGCCTATCCCGCTCACCGCGCTGAGCAGGCTGAGCAGGGTAATGGCGATGAAGGGCCAACGATATTGGCGGTAAACCAGTGACAAGAGTTCCATGACAGGCCTGTGTACAAAAAGAAGGAGGGCGGGAGCTTGAGGCCCCCGCCCGGCCTGTATCTTACCAGCGGTAGTTGACAGATCCGACTATGCTGCGCGGTTCACCGTAGTAGCAGTAGTAATCACAGCTCGCTACATAGGTGTCATCCAGCAGGTTGTTGACGTTGATCTGGGCCCGCCAGTTCTTGGCAAAGTCATACCCGATCATCGCATCCCACACCGTCTGGGCCGGCACCTCTGCCGAACCATAGATGGGGTTGTAGTTGGCATCCACCGCACCTATGCCGACACTGGAGCCGATATAGCGCACCCCGGTGCCGACTTCCAGCCCGGAGACCGGACCCTGCTGCACCTTGTAGTTGCCCCAGAAGGAGGCCTGGTGGCGCGGGATCAGGCTGGCCTGGCGATCACCGTTGCCGGTGTCGTTGGTCTTGGCATCGGTGTAGGTATAAGCCGCGGTCAGGCGCAGTGCCTCTGTGGCTTGCACGCTCCCCTCAACCTCTACGCCTTGAGACTTGACCTTGCCTGCCTGAGTCTGCTGGCCGGAACCGGTGGAGACCAGGGAGTTGGTCTGCTCCAGATCGAACAGCGCCAGGTTGATGTAGCCATCGAGGAAACTCGGCGCGTACTTGATGCCGGTCTCGTACAGCTTGCCCTCGAGCGGCTTGTAGGAGTTCTTGGTGTTGGGATCTATCCCCGGCAGCACCTCGAACGACTCTGCATAGGCGAAGTAAGGGGAGAGGCCGTTGTCGGCCAGGTACATCAGGCTGCCGGAGAGCGAGAGGTTGTCATCGTACTGCTTCTCGTTCTTGCTGGCCGCTTCGCTGATGTTGTGGGTCTCCACATAGTCGAAGCGGCCGCCGGCGGTCAGCAACCAGCGATCGTCCCAACGGATCTGGTGCTGGGCATAGAGGCCGCTCTGGCCCTTGGTGTTCTTCTGATAGGTGGCCGTGGATTCATCGAAGCCAGGGAAGTTGCCGTAATCCGGGTTCATGGTATCGATGGATCCCATGGCGTAGTTGTCGGCCTCGACCCCTTCGTTCACGTGACGCTGCAGATCGATCCCCAGCAGCAGAGTCTGCTCGGTGCGATCCGTGTTCCAGTAACCCACCAGCTGGTTGTCCATGGTGGCGCTCTTGGTGTCGCCATCGCGGTAGACCAGACCACGGTAGGCGGTGGTGCCTTCGTAAGTCGGGAAGATGTAGGTCTGGCGCAGCAGCAGATCGTTGTAGTTGAAGCGGACGTTCTGCTTGAACTCCCAGGTCTGGTTGAACTGGTGGGCCAGCTCGTAACCGGTGGAGATCTGGGTGTTGCGGTTACGATCGTAATCCGGCTGACTCAGGTTGGTGCTGGGATCGATCTGGCCGCCCTCGGTGTTGAGGGTGCCATAGACGGGGAAGAAGCCGTTGGTCGGCACCCCTTCGTCGTGCAGGAAGCTGGCCAGCAGGGTGAGGCTGGTGCGATCCGAGATATCCAGGGTGACGCTTGGCGCCAGATAGGAGCGCTCGTTATAGGTGCCATCCAGCACGCCGTCACGCTCTTTATAGAGTGCAACCATGCGATAGCGGCTGTTGTCGGTCAGCTCGTCGGAGAAGTCGACGCCGACCTGGCGCAGATCCCGGTTGCCCAGCTGCAGATTGACCAATCCTTGCGGGGTCGCGGTCGGACGCTTGCTGATGGAGTTGATCACGCCACCGGGAGGGGCCTCGCCGTAGAGGATAGAGGCCGGTCCCTTCAGCACTTCTACGCTTTCCAGGCCGAAGGGCTCAGGCGTCCACACATAGTAGCCGGTGCTGAACTGGCGGTTGCCATCCAGGTAGGAGGCGGCATCGAAGCCACGGACCTTGAACCAGTCGGTGTTGTTGTCCGAGCCATACAGGCCGGTGAGCACGCCAGAGCGGTAGCGTACGGACTCATCGAGCTGAAGCACGGCGTGCTGATCCAGCTCCTCGCGATTGACCACCGAGACGGCACGGGGCGTCTCGGCCATCGGCACTTCGATCTTCATGGCGGTACCTGTCACCACCATGGTCTCGCTGGCCTTGGGTAATTCCTTATCGGCTTGTTCCGCTGCCAGAACCGGCAGACTGGCGAGTAAACAGGAGAGCGGCAGCAGGTGCTGGACACCCTTCTTCCGCATAGTTGCAGTTGAGTTGTTATCTTGCGCAATCATATTAAATGTCTCAAATATCAATAAGTTATTTTGGTTTCTTATTATGACCGCCCAATCCTGCCGGTTAGCCCGGTTCCTTAGGCGAATAAAGCAGCGTCATGCTACTACAGGAGCCATGATCGAATCGATTCATTAATTGCTAATCATTTGCATCTGCATTGTTACTTAACGTATCAATGAGGCGGGATTTTGAGCAGAAGGACTCATTCATGCATTGAGCCAGATGGCGGGATTCTGGGAAGGATCAAAAATAGCGGTGAAACCCGCCTCTGCATGAAAAAGCCGGAAGGATCCTTTATCCCCAAGCTTTATCCATATTTATCCACATCCTTTGGCGGTAGAATCCGGTTCTGCACTCTCCGCATTCTTTCAGGATCCATTCCATGGCCAAACTCAATCTCATCGTCGGCTCCATGCTGGGCGCCGCCGAATATGTCGCAGATCATGTCGCCAGCCTGCTGGAACAGGCGGGTCATCAGCCCAAGATCCACAACCCGGCCAGCCTCGCCGAGGTGCTGGCAGAGCCTGATGCCATCCTGCTGGTGGTCACCTCCACCCATGGCGCAGGTGATGTTCCCGATAACCTGCAGCCCTTCGTCAAGGATCTTACCGACCAGCATCCGGATCTTAATGCCTTGAAATATGGCGTGATCGCGCTCGGTGACAGCAGTTATGACACCTTCTGCCAGGGTGGCAGGACGCTGGATCAGCTGCTGGCCGAGTGTGGCGCCAGCCGGATCGGGGATCGTCTCGACATCGATGTCACCCAGCACGAGATCCCGGAAGATGCCGCCGAAGCCTGGATCCAGGACTGGATGAAGATGATCGCCTGATCAGGGCCTGGGAGATCCGGCAGAAAAGCCTTGATCTCCCCGTTTATCCCCAGATCCCTATCCACCAGGTTATTAACAGATTGATCCGAACGAGTTGTTCTACATTGTTACCCACAACACTCGGGGGTAATGTGCATAACTACAGTGTAAAGCTCTGCAAAACCTATAGTTATCCATGTATGAGATCCAGTCCGCCAGCCGCCTGTGTATAAAAGCACTGGTTATCCCCCTGTTCACGGTCCCAGGATCCAAGCTTTTCCACAAGCTGGGATCGTCTTTAACCAGATGATCTTTATGATCAAAAAGTGCTTATCAACAGAAACCCTGGATCCTAATAAAAGATCCAATAAAAGATCGATCTAAAGATCCTTAAGATCTAATTACCGGATCCTTCATCCATACTGATCCTGAAGTAGACGTTCCCCTCAGGATGCGAAACGGATAGAATGATCCGCCCCTCAGCCCAGGCAAATACAGATCTTCAGGCGTGCAGATCAAGGTGATCCCCAATGCAATACCATGAACAATTTGATGTGATCGTCGTCGGTGGCGGTCACGCAGGAACCGAAGCAGCAACAGCGGCCGCCCGCATGGGTCTCAATACCCTGTTGCTGACCCACAACATCGATACGCTGGGGCACATGTCCTGTAATCCGGCGATCGGCGGGATCGGCAAGGGACACCTGGTCAAGGAAGTTGACGCCCTGGGCGGGATCATGGCGCGTGCCATCGATCTTGGCGGGATCCAGTTCCGTACCCTCAACTCCTCCAAGGGACCGGCGGTACGAGCCACTCGCGCCCAGGCGGATCGTCTGCTCTACAAGGCCGTGGTTCGCCAGACTCTGGAGAACTACCCCAACCTGAAGATCTTCCAGCAGGCCTGTGATGATCTGATCATGGACGGGGATCGTGTCGCTGGTGTCGTCACCCAGAGCGGGATCCGCATCAGCGGCAAGACGGTGGTGCTGACCGTCGGCACCTTCCTGAACGGCCTGATCCACATCGGCATGGAAAACTACAAGGGCGGCCGCGCCGGGGATCCTCCCTCGATCGCCCTGGCCCAGCGGCTGCGTGAGCTGCCGCTGCGCATCGATCGTCTCAAGACAGGCACGCCGCCGCGCATCGATGCCCGCACCGTCGATTTCTCCGTGATGCAGCAGCAGCACGGTGACGATCCCCGCCCGGTCTTCTCGTTTATCGGCGATGCCAGCCAGCACCCACGCCAGGTGCCCTGCTACGTCACTCACACCAACGAGCAGACCCACGAGGTGATCCGCAACAACCTGGATCGCAGCCCCATGTACGCCGGGGTGATCGAGGGGATAGGCCCCCGTTACTGCCCGTCGATCGAGGACAAGATCACCCGTTTCGCGGACAAGACAGCGCACCAGATCTTCGTCGAGCCGGAAGGCCTGACCACCCACGAACTTTATCCGAACGGGATCTCCACCAGCCTGCCATTCGATGTGCAGGTGCAGATCGTCCGTTCGATCCGCGGCTTCGAGAATGCCCATATCACCCGTCCCGGCTACGCCATCGAATACGACTTCTTCGATCCGCGGGATCTCAAGGCCAACATGGAGAGCAAGTGCATCGCCAACCTGTTCTTCGCCGGCCAGATCAACGGCACCACGGGCTATGAAGAGGCGGCGGCCCAGGGGCTGATGGCCGGCTTGAACGCCGGTCTGCGTGCCCAGGGCAAAGAAGCCTGGCACCCCCGCCGGGATCAGGCCTACATGGGCGTGATGATGGACGATCTCTCCACCCTGGGGACCCGCGAGCCCTACCGCATGTTCACCAGCCGCGCCGAATACCGCTTGCTGCTGCGTGAAGACAACGCCGATCTGCGCCTGACCGCCGTCGGCCGTGAGCTGGGTCTGGTGGATGACGAGCGCTGGAGCAAGTTCAACGCCAAGATGGAGCAGGTTGAGCTGGAGCGTCAGCGCATGCGCTCGACCTGGATCCACCCGCAACACCCGTCACTGGAGGCGGTCAACGCCCTGGTGAACACCCCCTTGACCCGCGAGCAGAGCCTGGAAGAGCTGCTGCGTCGGCCGGAGGTGACCTACGATGCCCTGATGGCCATCGAAGGGGTGGGCCCGGCGCTGGAAGATACGGCGGCGGCGGATCAGGTGGAGATCCAGATCAAGTATGCCGGCTACATCGAGCGCCAGCACGACGAGGTGGAGAAGCAGCTGCGCAACGAGAACACCCTGCTGCCGCTGGACATGAACTACCGCGACGTGAATGGTCTCTCCAACGAGGTGATCGCCAAGCTGAGCGATGCCAGGCCGCAGACCATAGGTCAGGCCTCCCGCATCTCCGGCATCACCCCGGCGGCCATCTCCATCCTGCTGGTTCACCTGAAGAAACACGGCCTGCTGCGTAAAACCGCCTGAGGATCCCCATGCTGGAAAGATTGAACGGCCTGCTCATGCAGGCCGGTATTGTTATCACCGACCATCAAAAGAGCCAGTTGGTACACTTGGTCGAGTTGCTGCACAAGTGGAACAAGGCTTACAATCTCACCTCGGTGCGAGATCCGGACGCCATGCTGGTCAAGCATATCCTCGACAGCCTGGTGGTGAGCCCGCACCTGCACGGTGAGCGTTTCATCGATGTGGGCACCGGCCCCGGCCTGCCCGGCCTGCCGCTGGCCATCATCAACCCGGACAAGCAGTTCGTGCTGCTCGATAGCCTGGGCAAGCGGATCAACTTCATCCGCCAGGTGATCCAGGAGCTGGGACTGACCAATGTGACGCCAGTCAAATCCCGGGTTGAAGAGTATCAACCGGAAGTAGGGTTCGATGGGGTACTCAGCCGGGCCTTTGCCTCCCTGGAGGACATGCTCACCTGGTGTCACCATCTGCCGTCGCCTCAGGGCAGCTTCCTGGCACTCAAGGGGCAATATCCCGAGCAGGAACTGGCGCAGTTGCCCGCCAGCATCCGTCTGGTCGCCACCCATCAGCTGGTGGTGCCGGAGCTGGAAGGTGAACGTCATCTGCTGGAGTTTAAAGCCATCCAGCCCGAATAGGGCCGCCGTATTCATTTAGGGGATAGTGTGGGAAAAGTCATTGCCATAGCCAACCAGAAGGGTGGAGTGGGTAAAACTACCACCTGTGTGAATCTGGCCGCCTCCATGGCCGCCACCCGGCGCAAGGTGCTGGTGATCGATCTGGATCCGCAGGGCAATGCCACCATGGGCAGCGGTGTCGACAAGTACGAAGTCGAACGCACCGCCTATGAACTGCTGATCGACGATGCTCCCATCAACGAGGTGATCATCACCGAGACCTCGGGTGGCTATCACCTCATCGCCGCCAATGCCGACGTGACGGCGGCGGAAATCCGTCTGATGGAATTCTTCGCCCGCGAGCTCCGCCTGCGCAATGCGCTGGCCTCGGTGCGGGACAAATACGACTACGTCTTCATCGACTGCCCGCCTTCCCTCAACATGCTGACCGTCAACGCCATGGCCGCCGCCGACTCCGTGCTGGTGCCCATGCAGTGCGAGTATTACGCGCTGGAAGGGCTCACCGCCCTGGTCGACACCATCAGCAAGCTGGCGGCCGTGGTCAACCCGGAGCTGAAGATCGAGGGGGTGCTGCGCACCATGTTCGATCACCGCAACCGGCTGGCCAATGATGTGTCCGATCAGCTGAAACAGCACTTCGGGGACAAGGTCTATCGCACCATCATCCCCCGTAACGTAAGACTGGCTGAGGCCCCGAGCTTCGGTGCCCCGGCCATGCACTATGACAAATCATCGGTGGGGGCCAAGGCTTATCTGGCCCTGGCTGGCGAGATCCTGCGTCGTCAGGAGCAGGAACCACAGCCGATCACCGCAGACCGAGAGCGCATATGACTCTGAAGAAACGTGGGCTGGGCAAGGGGTTGGATGCCCTGCTCAGCACCAGCACGGCCGCCCGCCAGAAACAGGTGATGAGCGATCAGCGTACCGAGCAGGCCATGGCGCCCACCAACCAGGGCGAGCTGCGCAAACTGCCGCTGGAGTGGCTGCAGTCCGGCAAGTACCAGCCGCGCAAGGACATGTCGCAGGATGCGCTGGAAGACCTGGCCAACTCGATCCGGGCGCAAGGTGTGATTCAGCCGATAGTGGTACGCTCCATCGGCGAGAACCGTTTCGAGATCATCGCCGGTGAGCGGCGCTGGCGCGCTTCCCAGCTGGCCCGGCTTGAGGTGGTGCCCTGCATCGTCAAGGATGTGCCCGACGAGGCCGCGGTGGCCATCGCGCTGATTGAGAACATCCAGCGCGAAGATCTCAACGCCATCGAAGAGGCGGTCGCCTTGCAGCGGCTGCTGACCGAATTCGAGCTGACCCACCAGCAGGTGGCCGAGGCGGTGGGCAAGTCCCGCACCACAGTGACCAACCTGCTGCGCCTCAACCAGCTCAACGAGGATGTGAAGCGGTTCGTCGAGCACGGAGACCTCGACATGGGCCATGCCCGTGCCCTGCTGGCCCTGAGCGGCCCGGCCCAATCCGAGCTGGCCAAGCTGGTCGCCCAGAAGGGGCTGACCGTACGAGATACCGAGAAACTGGTGCAAAAAGCGCTGGATCCGGCAAAAACCAAGGTTGAACCCGTCCGCGATCCCCAATTCGGTTACATCGAGCGCCAGATTTCAGAAAAAATTGGCAATCAGGTACAACTTCAACCGGGCAAGCAGGATAGCGGTAAGTTAGTAATAAGTTACGATAACTTAGCGGGTTTGGACCGCTTACTGTGCTATTTTGGCCTGTCAGAATCGTGATTTTTACGCTTTTTGTAGTAATAAAACATCCATTCCTTTTGATATGAACATAACCTTAATTTCGCGCGGAAAGCCGCAAAAATTAAGGATTTTTGCCATGTTGCAATAGCTGTCTTCACGGGTATAATTTGACCGGCTTTTAGAGCTGTGAACCTGGGGTCTTCGGATCCCGATTTTTTACAGTTCTGTAATGTTCAGGGGTAGGTTGGTGAAACAGAAAATAGCCTTGGAAGGTTTGACGCTAGCCTTGGCTATGCTCGTTTGTCAGCTCATCCTGATCCTGGCGATCAGTTCCGTCTGGTTTTATCAGGCGGGGGCGTTCGCCGGACGTTCCTCCCTCTATGGGGGCGGAATGTACTGGGTTCCTCAAGCCCTGTTTACACTCTGGGTTCTGCGCCGCAAGGTGACGAAGGAGAGTGTGGGCCTGGTTTTGCGGGACTTTTATGGTGGGGCAGGGATTAAGCTCATTACTACAACAGGACTTTTCGCCCTGATGTTTGGCTCCGGGATCGAGGTCGACACCGTCTCGTTCTTCGCCACTTATATCCTCGCCCTCGTTGTACAGTGGATAGTTTCATTCACGCTTAACAACCACTATTAGGAAAACTCATGTCTGCAACCGGAGAAGTCCTGACTCCTCAGGGATATATCTCCCACCACCTGACCCACCTGCAAGTCGGGTCCGGGTTCTGGACGGTGAATATCGACTCTATGATATTTTCCGTCTTGCTAGGCGCCCTGTTTATCTGGTTGTTCCGCCGCGTGGCCGTCAAGGCTACCAGCGGTGTACCCGGTAAGCTGCAGTGCTTTGTGGAGATGCTGGTCGAGTTTGTGAATGGTAACGTCAAAGACATCTTTCATGGTCGCAACAAGGTCATCGCACCTTTGGGCCTGACGGTGTTTGTGTGGATCTTCCTGATGAACCTGATGGATCTGATCCCCGTTGACTTTATCCCTCACGCTGCACAGTTGATGGGTGTTCCCTATCTGCGTGTGGTTCCCTCTGCTGACGTTAACATCACCATGTCCATGGCTTTGGGCGTGTTCTTCTTGATCCTGTATTACAGTATCAAGGTCAAGGGTATCAGCGGATTCGTGAAGGAGCTGACGCTTCAGCCTTTCAATCACCCCGCTGCCATCCCGGTTAACTTCATCCTTGAAACCGTCACGTTGATTTCCAAGCCTGTTTCTTTGGGTCTGCGACTGTTCGGCAACATGTATGCTGGCGAACTGATCTTTATCCTTATTGCGGGTTTGTTACCCTGGTGGTCACAGTGGATCCTGTCCGTGCCTTGGGCAATTTTCCACATCCTGATCATCACTTTGCAGGCGTTTATCTTCATGGTTCTGACCATCGTCTATCTGTCGATGGCACAAGAAGACCATTGATGATGCAACTCAAATAATCCTTTTTATACAATCAATTACATCTAAATAAATGGAGATCCTCATGGAAAACTTGAACATGGACCTGCTGTACATCGCTGCTGCAATGATGATGGGTCTGGCGGCTATCGGCGCCTCCATCGGTATCGGTATCCTGGGTGGCAAGTTCCTGGAAGGTGCGGCTCGTCAACCTGACCTGATCCCTGTTCTGCGTACCCAGTTCTTCATCGTTATGGGTCTGGTAGATGCGATCCCGATGATTGCCGTTGGTCTGGGTCTGTATGTGATGTTTGCGGTTGCTGGCTAAGTCGTTGCGACTCTCCAGGCATAACCCATTAACTAACTTAAGAGGACATCGGCTGTGAATATCAACGCCACCCTCCTCGGCCAAGCAATTGCTTTTTTCATCTTCGTAGTGTTTTGCATGAAGTACGTATGGCCGCCGTTGATCGCTGCCATCGAAGCCCGTCAGAAAGAAATTGCTGATGGTCTCTCTTCTGCCGAGCGTGCCAAGAAAGATCTGGATTTGGCCAAGGCCAACGCCACCGATCAGCTGAAAGAAGCCAAGCACCAGGCTGCCGAAATCATCGATCAGGCCAACAAACGCAAGGCCCAGATCATTGATGAGGCCGCTGTCGGCGCTCAAGCAGAGCGGGAAAAAATCCTGGCTCAGGGCCGTGCAGAGATCGAAGCTGAACGTCATCGTGCCAAAGAAGAACTGCGCAAGCAGGTTGCTGCTCTTGCCATCGCGGGTGCAGAGAAGATCCTGGCACGCCAAATCGACCAGGCTGCCAACAGCGACATCGTCGACAAACTGGTAGCAGAACTGTAACGGGAACGGGGCTATGTCTGAACTGACTACTATCGCTCGCCCCTACGCCAAGGCTGCTTTCGAGTTTGCCGTTGAGCACAAGGCGGTTGACCAATGGCTGGAGATGCTCGGCTTCGCTGCACAAGTTGCAGAGAACGAGACCATCCACGTTCTGGTTAACGGCTCCATGGCTGCCGAAGAGCTTGCAAATCTGTTTGTGGGCGTCTGCGGTGAGCAGCTCAACGAGCATGGTCAGAACCTGATCCGGGTGATGGCCGAGAATGGTCGCTTGGGTGTGCTGCCGGCTGTCGTTGCTGAATTTGTAGCGCTCAAGGCTGAACTGGACAAAGAAGTTCAGGCTGACGTGATTTCGGCGATCGAACTGACCGACCAGCAGAAAGCCAATATTCAGGCTTCTCTGGGACAACGTCTCGCGCGCAAAGTGAAGCTGAATTGCAGCACAGATGCGTCCTTGATGGCCGGGGTGCTCATCAAGGCCGGTGATCTGGTTATCGACGGCACTGTCCGCGGTAAGCTGGATCGCATGGCCGATGCGCTGCAATCTTGATTGGGGTATTAGAGCATGCAACTGAATTCCACTGAAATCGCCGAGCTGATCAAGCAGCGCATTGCGCAGTTTGATGTCAAAAGCGAAGCGCGTAACGAAGGTACCATCGTCTCTGTGAGTGACGGTATCATTCGTATCCACGGCCTGGCCGATGCCATGCAGGGTGAGATGATCGAGCTGCCGGGCAACCGCTTCGCTCTGGCATTGAACCTGGAGCGTGACTCCGTTGGTGCCGTAGTAATGGGTCCCTATGCCAACCTGGCGGAAGGGATGAAAGTCAAAGGTACCGGCCGTATTCTGGAAGTGCCGGTCGGTCGTGGTCTGTTGGGCCGGGTGGTCAACACCCTGGGTCAGCCGATCGACGGTAAGGGTCCGGTAGACAACGACGGCTACTCGCCGATCGAAGTCATTGCCCCGGGCGTTATCGAGCGTAAGTCTGTTGACCAGCCAGTCCAGACCGGTCTGAAAGCCATCGATTCCATGATCCCTATCGGTCGTGGCCAGCGTGAGCTGATCATCGGTGACCGTCAGGTAGGTAAGACCGCCATCGCGATCGACACCATCATCAACCAGAAAGACTCCGGTATTAAGTGTGTCTACGTTGCGATTGGCCAGAAGGCCTCCACCATCGCCAACGTGGTGCGCAAGCTGGAAGAGCACGGCGCACTGGCCAACACCATAGTGGTGGTTGCCTCTGCTTCCGAAGCCGCCGCCCTGCAGTACCTGGCTCCTTATGCCGGCTGCTCCATGGGTGAGTACTTCCGTGACCGCGGTGAAGACGCGCTGATCATCTATGATGACCTGTCCAAGCAGGCCGTAGCCTATCGCCAGATCTCCCTGCTGCTGCGCCGTCCGCCAGGACGCGAAGCCTACCCGGGCGACGTGTTCTATCTGCACTCCCGTCTGCTGGAGCGTGCTTCCCGCGTCAACGTCGAGTACGTCGAGAAGTTCACCAAGGGCGCCGTGACTGGCCAGACCGGTTCTCTGACCGCGCTGCCGATCATCGAAACCCAGGCCGGCGACGTGTCAGCGTTCGTTCCGACCAACGTGATCTCCATCACCGATGGCCAGATCTTCCTGACCACTCAGTTGTTCAACTCCGGTATTCGTCCGGCGGTTGACCCGGGTATCTCCGTATCCCGTGTGGGCGGTGCCGCTCAGACCAAGATCGTCAAGAAGCTGTCCGGTGGTATCCGTACCGCGCTGGCCCAGTATCGTGAGCTGGCGGCATTCGCCCAGTTCTCTTCCGATCTGGACGATGCGACTCGCAAGCAGCTGGACCATGGTCAGAAAGTGACCGAGCTGATGAAGCAGAAGCAGTACTCCCCGATGAGCGTGGCTCACCAGTCTCTGGTGCTGTTCGCCGCCGAGAAGGGCTACCTCGCCGATGTCGAACTGAGCAAGATCGTCGACTTCGAAGCCTCTCTGCTCTCTTACGCCAATACCCAGCATGCCGAGCTGATGGCTGAAATCAATGCCAAGGCCGACTACAACGACGCGATCGTTGGCAAGCTGACTGCGTTGCTGGATGACTTCAAGGCAACCCAGACCTGGTAAGCGTGTGTGGCAGCGCAAGCTGCCACCTGATGGAGAGAAGAGATGGCCGGCGCAAAAGAGATACGTAACAAGATCGGGAGTGTGAAGAACACTCAGAAGATCACCAGCGCTATGGAAATGGTGGCAGCCAGCAAGATGCGCCGTGCGCAGGAACGCATGTCTGCCAGCCGTCCGTACGCTGAAACCATGCGCAAGGTGATCGGCCATATCGCTCAGGGGAACTTGGAATACAAGCACCCCTACCTCATCGAACGTGAGGTCAAGCGAGTGGGTTACATCGTCGTCTCCACCGACCGTGGCCTGTGTGGCGGCCTGAACATCAACCTGTTCAAAGCCGCCCTCAATGAGATGAAGGAATGGAGCGCGAAAGGTGCCAAGGTTGACCTGGCACTGATCGGCAGCAAGGCCTCCAACTTCTTTGAGCGGCACGGCGCCAAGGTGAAAGCCCATGTCTCCGGACTGGGTGACAACCCGAGCGTCAATGACCTGATTGGTTCAGTCAAGGTCATGCTGAAGGCTTACGACAACGGTGAGATTGACAGGCTGTACCTGGTGTACAACAAGTTCGTCAACACCATGGTTCAGCAACCAAAAGTCGATCAACTGCTGCCTTTGCCCGTAACAGAAGACAGCAAGCTGAACAAGAAGAACCACTGGGATTACCTCTATGAGCCGGATCCCAAGCAGCTGCTGGATACCCTGTTGATTCGTTATGTCGAATCCCAGGTGTACCAGGGTGTGGTAGAAAACTTGGCCAGTGAACAGGCAGCCCGAATGGTTGCCATGCAAGCCGCGACTGACAACGCCGGTAACCTGATTAACGATCTGCAACTGGTGTACAACAAGGCCCGTCAGGCCAGTATTACCCAGGAACTGACAGAGATCGTATCCGGTGCTGCTGCGGTGTAAGGCAAGGGTTATCAAAGATTTAGAGGATTTGACATGAGTAACGGTTTCATCGTCCAAATCATCGGCGCTGTAGTGGACATCGAGTTCCCGCAGAATGCCGTGCCCCAGGTGTACGATGCACTGAAGGTCATCAGCGAAGGCCAAGGCCAGGGTCTGGTACTGGAAGTGCAGCAACAGATCGGCGGCGGCGTCGTTCGTTGCATCACCATGGGTTCCTCCGACGGTCTGCGTCGTGGGTTGGAAGTAGTTAACAGCGGCAAGGCCATCCAGGTACCGGTTGGTACCTCGACCCTGGGTCGTATCATGAACGTACTGGGCGAGCCCATCGACGAGAAGGGTCCGATCGGCGAAGAAGAGCGTTGGTCCATCCACCGCGAAGCCCCCAGCTACGAAGATCAGTCCAACAGCGCCGAGCTGCTGGAGACCGGCATCAAGGTTATCGACCTGGTTTGTCCGTTCGCCAAGGGTGGTAAGGTCGGTCTGTTCGGTGGTGCCGGTGTCGGCAAGACCGTCAACATGATGGAGCTGATCCGTAACATCGCGATCGAACACAGCGGTTATTCCGTGTTCGCCGGGGTGGGTGAGCGTACCCGTGAGGGTAACGACTTCTACCACGAGATGATGGAGTCCAACGTACTGGACAAAGTATCTCTGGTGTACGGTCAGATGAACGAGCCGCCCGGAAACCGTCTGCGCGTGGCGCTGACCGGTCTGACCATGGCCGAGAAGTTCCGTGACGAGGGTCGTGACGTGTTGTTCTTCGTGGACAACATCTACCGTTATACCTTGGCCGGTACCGAAGTATCCGCACTGCTTGGCCGTATGCCGTCTGCAGTAGGTTACCAGCCGACCCTGGCCGAGGAGATGGGCGTTCTGCAAGAACGTATCACCTCCACCAAGACCGGTTCCATCACCTCAGTCCAGGCCGTTTACGTGCCTGCGGATGACTTGACCGACCCGTCTCCGGCGACCACCTTCGCCCACCTGGATGCGACCATCGTTCTGTCCCGTCAGATCGCGGCACTGGGTATCTACCCGGCCGTTGACCCGCTGGACTCCACCTCCCGTCAGCTGGATCCGCTGGTGGTAGGCAAGGAGCACTACGAGACCGCTCGTGGTGTGCAGATCGTGCTGCAGCGCTACAAAGAGCTGAAGGACATCATCGCCATCCTGGGTATGGATGAACTGTCAGAAGAAGACAAACTGACCGTATCCCGTGCCCGTAAGATCGAGCGTTTCCTGTCCCAGCCGTTCTTCGTGGCCGAAGTATTTACCGGTTCTTCCGGCAAATACGTGCCGCTGAAAGAGACCATTCGTGGTTTCCAGGGCATCCTGAAAGGCGAGTACGACGATCTGCCAGAGCAGGCGTTTTACATGGTTGGTAGCATCGACGAAGTCGTCGAGAAAGCCAAGAAACTGTAAGTCTCGATAGGAGGGCCCATGGCTGAGATGATCTCATTTCACCTGGATGTGGTGAGCGCCGAAGGGAAACTATTTTCCGGTCGCGTGCAATCCGCTCAGGTAACAGGCTCCGAGGGTGAGCTGGGTCTCCGTCACGGTCATGCTCCGTTGCTGACTGCCATCAAGCCGGGCCTGGTCCGCTTGATCAAGCAAAATGGTAGCGAAGAGGTGCTGTACATCTCCGGCGGCATGCTGGAAGTACAACCCGAAGCCGTGACCGTGCTGGCCGATACCGCCATTCGTGCCGACGACTTGGATGAGGCGAAAGCCCAGGAAGCCAAGCGCCGTGCCGAAGAGCGGATCAACAGCTCCCATGGTGATATCGACTATGCTCAGGCATCTGCCGAGCTGGCCAAAGCGATGGCCCAGCTGCGGGTTATCGATATCGTCAAAAAGAATTACCGCTAATCACGGTGATGTAAAAAGCGACCTTCGGGTCGCTTTTTTTTTATCCGTTGGATAGACTCCGCCGGGTATTTCCTCATGTTTCAAAGGCTAGCTATGTCTCTCAACGTCGTGATCCTGGCTGCGGGTAAAGGTACTCGTATGCGTTCCGTTCTGCCCAAGGTGCTGCACCCGGTAGCCAACAAGCCCATGGTGTCCCATGTCATCGAGACCGCTCGCCAGATCGGTGCCGAGCAGTTGCACCTGGTCTATGGCCACGGCGCCGAGCTGCTGAAGGAGCGGATCGCCGCCCCGGACCTGAACTGGGTGCTGCAGGCGCAGCAGCTGGGCACCGGCCATGCGGTCGCCCAGGCCATCCCGTTCTGGCAGGACGAAGACGACGTGCTGGTACTGTACGGCGACACCCCGCTGATCCAGCCGGAGACCCTGCAACGGCTGCTGGCCGCCAAGGCTGACGACGGCATGGCGCTGCTGACCGTGGTGCTGGACAACCCGACCGGCTATGGCCGCATCGTGCGTGCCCACGGCCAGGTGGTCGGCATCGTCGAGCAGAAGGATGCCAACACCGAGCAGTTCGCCATCCGCGAGGTGAACACCGGCGTGCTGGTGGCCAAGGGTGCGCAGCTGCGCGGCTGGCTGTCCCGTCTGGACAACAAGAATGCCCAGGGCGAGTTCTATCTCACCGACGTGATCGCCATGGCCCATGGGGATGGCTGCCCCATCGCCGCCGTCCACCCGGACAGCGCCATGGAAGTGGAGGGGGCCAACAACCGGGTCCAGCTGGCGGCGCTCGAGCGCAGCTATCAGAAGATGCAGGCCGAGAAGTTGATGATCGCCGGCGTCACCCTGATCGATCCGGCTCGCTTCGATCTGCGCGGCACGCTGGAGATAGGTGAAGAGGTGGTGATCGACGTCAACGTCATCATCGAGGGCAAGGTAAAGCTCGGCAACCATGTGCGCATCGGCGCCGGCGCCGTGCTGAAGGATTGCGAGATAGGCGATCACAGCGAGGTGAAGCCCTACTCCGTCATCGAAGGCGCCCAGGTGGCCGATCAGTGCTCGGTGGGCCCCTTCGCCCGCCTGCGTCCCGGCGCCGTGCTGGAGCAGGACGCTCATGTGGGCAACTTCGTCGAGATGAAGAAGTCCCGGCTCGGGGTTGGCTCCAAGTGTGGCCACTTGACCTATCTGGGGGATGCGGACATCGGCGCCAGGGTGAACATCGGCGCCGGCACCATCACCTGCAACTACGATGGGGTGAACAAGTTCCAGACCATCATAGAGGATGATGTGTTCGTCGGCTCCGATACCCAGCTGGTGGCGCCGGTGCGCATCGGCAAGGGGGCGACCCTGGGGGCGGGCTCCACCATCACCAAGGACGTGGCCGAGCACGAGCTGGTCATCACCCGGGTACCCCAGCGTCACATCAAGCACTGGGCCCGCCCGGTGAAGAAGAAGTGATGCCCGATCAATGAAACAAAACCGGCGCCCAAGGGCGCCGGTTTTGTTTTTGGCTTGTCGGCTATGACTCGCGGGTGGAGGAGGACGTGTCCATCATCTGGTACCAGTCCAGCTTGCGGGTCAGCATCATGATCAGCGCCAGTATGGCAAACAGCAGCAGGGCGCCGAGCAGCAGGGCTATCTCCTCCGCCTGCAGCAGCCCGAACAGGATGGCGTAGACCAGTCCGAGCAGGGCCGCGAAGCCGAGCCCCTGACGCGGCCCGCCCAGCACATGGCTCAGGTAGAAGCCGTTGAGCGCCACGCTGGCGAGGCTGGCGATGAGATAGGCCAGGCCAAAGCCGAGGTGCTCGGTCAGCGCCAGCAGCACCAGATAGAAGATGACCAGCCCCATGCCCACCAGCGCGTACTGGATCGGGTGAACCCGCAGCCCTTTGAGCAGCTCGAACATGAAGAAGCTGAGGAAGCTGAGGCCGATGAACAGCAGGGCATACTTGGCGGCCCGCTCGTTCTGCTGATAGTGATCCACCGGCTGCACCAGGCTGACGCTGAAGGTCGGCAGCTCGGCCCCCACCCCCTTCATCATGCGGTTGAAGCGCGTCTCCATGTCGGTGGCGAACCAGCTGGTCTGCCAGCTGGCATCGAAGCCCTGTTCGTTCAGGGTGCGGCTGCCCGGCAGGAAATCGCCGATGAAGTTGGGATGGGGCCAGTTGCCGCTTAGCCGAAGCTTGCTGTCCTGGCCGAGGGGCACCACCTCCAGCGCGTTCATGCCCTGCAGATCCAGCTCGATGTGAAAGCGCCCGTCCTCGCCGGGCAGGGCCTCCAGCGGAGCATGAATGCCAGCCATCCCATCCCCCAGCAGGGCGCCGGGCGCGAAGGGGATGCGCTGCTCCCCGAGCCGCAGCTCGGGCACGCTGTTGATGCCGCGCGCATCGGACAGCACCAGGCTGAGGTAGGGCTTGCCCGGGATCAGGGAGGGATCCGCGCCGTCAAAACTCAGATCAGGGTTGCCGGCCACCAGCGCCTTGCCGGTCAGGCTCGCCGGCAAGCGGCCGGAGAGGGAGAGGCGGCTGTGATAGACCTGAGCCTGATAGATGCCGAGCTTGCGCGGGGTGACTTCCATGCTGGCCAGCACATCCAGCTGATCCGGCAGCAGGTAGCGATAGACCCGCTCCTCGCGCACGAAACGCTTGCCGTCCTGCTCCACCGTGATGGCCCTGGTGTAGGGTTGCACCAGCACGGGTCCCAGCAGCCGTTGCGGGCCGCTGCTGCTGGCCATGATGCTGTGGATGGCCTGGCTGCGATAAGCTTGGCGTTCCCGGTTCAACTCCATGATGGAGTGAACGGGGATCATCAGCAGCAGGCTGAGCAGTAGCAGCAGGACAATCTTGTGGGTGAGTATCTGTTTGACCATGACGCATCTCCTTGTTGATGGGCGCCATGGTGCAGAGTCAGGGTGAAGGGGTGATGGGGCCCTGTGAAGTGAGGGTGAAGGGCAATAAAAAAACCGGCGCCAGGCGCCGGTTGGGGGAAGGGGTTACAGCTTCTTCAGCTGCGCCGGCAGGGCGGCGAACACCTCTTCCTTGGCTCTGAGCGAGGCAAACTGTTTGCCCGGCTTCTGGATGACGGTGTGGACGAAGATGAGCTTCTTGTCCTGCTTGCTGGCCCAGCCGACGAACCAGCCGATCTGCTGCTCCCGGTTGAGGCTGCCATCCAGCAGCTTGGGATAGCCCATGCCGGTCTTGCCGTGGATCTGCCAGCCATCGATGTCCGGTTGGCGCAGTATGGCGCTGGTGTGGTTCAGGGTCTGGGCTGAGACCGGCAGCTTGCCGCTCACCAGCTTGCCGAGGAAGCGGGCCTGCTCCTGCGGGCTGATGGCGAGGCTGGAGCTGAGCCAGGCCTGGGTCAGACCGTCGTGCTTGCCCGGGTTGCCCGCGAGATCCCGGTTGCCGTAGTCGAAGCGGTCGACGTATTGCTGGAGGCGCGCCGCCCCGAGCCACTCGGTGAGGCGCTGGGAGTACCAGATGACAGAGTACTTCATCCAGCTGCTTGGGCTGGTGGTCTCCCGCCACTCGGGCAGAAAGTCGGCATCGCCGGGTTTGAACGGCAGGGCCGGCAGCTGTTCATCTACCAGGAAGCCGCTGTCATAGCCCATCAGGGCCAACGGGATCTTGAAGGTGGAGGCGGGTGGCAGCTGGCTGGCGCAGTCACCCTCGGCGCTGAGAGGTTTGCCTGTGCCATCGGCAAACAGCAGGCAGCCGGAGGCAGCGCTGGTGGGCAATGAGCAGAGCAGGCCGGCGGCGAGCAGGCCGGACAGCAGGATGCGGGACATGAATATCTCCTTGATTCATCTGAATGCGCGTCTATGCCCCTGGTGGGGCAAGCTCTCGAGGAAGCACAGCCTAGCGTCGCTCTGTGTGCTCGGTGTGAAGTCAGCCGGCCGGCAGCCACAGCTCGGCCAGCACCCCGCCTTCCGGCAGGTTGCCCAGGGTCAGTCGGCCGCCGTGCTGGCGGGCCACCTCGGCGGCAAAGCTGAGCCCGAGGCCGCTGCTCTTGCCCTTGTCGGGCCTGGGCAGGGAGTAGAAGCGCTCGAAGATCCGCGGCAGCGCATAGTCCGGGATGCCGGGCCCCTGATCCCGCACCCGGAAGCAGTAGCCGTCGGCGCTCATCTCGCCGCTCAGCCAGACTCGGCCGCCCAGGGGGGAGAAGTCGAGGGCGTTATCCAGCAGGTTGCCGAGGGCCTGCTCCACCAGCAGGGGATCCCATCGCTGCTTGGGGGCCTCGCCGAGCTCGGCCTGCAGGCTTATCTGGCGACGCTCAGCGACTATCTGGCGGGCATCCAGGGTCCGCCTGCCCAGCCTGGCGGGCGCGATGGCCTGTCTGTCCAGCCCCTGACCCGATTCGAGGCGCGCGAGCTGCAGCATGCGCTCGATCAGCCGCTGCATGCGGGCCGTCTCCAGGTTGATGTTGCCGATAAAGCGCTGGGCGACCTCCGGTGGTGGCGCCTCGGCCAGTATCTCCCCTGCCCCGCGAATGGCTGCCAGCGGGCTCTTCAGCTCGTGGGTCAGGCTGTGCACATAGGTTTCGATGTAGGACTTGCCGTCGAGTTGGCGGCGCATGGTCTCCAGGGAGCGGCCGAGCCGGTCCAGCTCCGGGCTGTGGAGCCTGGGCAGGCTGGCGGGCTGATCCTGACTGACCGCATCGGCGTAGTGCACCAGCTTGCCGATGGCGCGGGTGAGCCACCACACCAGCAGAGCGCCGATCAGCAGCGCGAGGCAGAGCAGCACCGCCGCCCCCTGCAGCAGCTGGCGCTCGCTGCGTTCTATCATGGGCAGCAGGGTGCGGTTGGGCTTGGCGACCGTGAGGGAACCCAGGATCTCGTCCCCTTCGCGCAGGGGGGCGGCCACGTGCATCACCGAACTGGCGGGATCGTCAGGATCGCTGCGGGTGCTGCGGGCGCCATACTCCCCGCGCAAGGTGCGGTAGACGTCGTTCCAGCGGGAATAGTCCTTGCCCAGATCCACCCCGTCCGAGTCATAGACCACCTTGCCCTTGGCGTCGACCACATAGATGCGGTACTCCGCATGCTGCTTGAGGTGGCCGTCGATCAGGGCGTTGATGGGGCTCTGGTTGAGGCGGGCAAAGGCGCTGGCCAGCCGGCCATCCGCCATCTTCCCCTCCTGCAGATCGTCCAGGGCCAGGGGGGCCAGCAGCTGGGCCATGTCCACCAGGGTATCCTCGGTGGCACTGCGCACCCCGGGTTTGATCTCCTCGACGAAGATCTCCAGCACGAACCAGGCGGCCAGGGCGAAGATCAGCACCAGACCGCACAGCAGTTGCAACCCTATCCTCATGGTCGTCCCCCTCGGTGGTTCCGCTGCCCTGGCCTACCTGGCCGTTGCGATCCCCTGTGGTTCATGCCAGCTCCAGGCTGTAGCCCAGCCCGCGGTGGGTCAGGATCAGGTTTGCCTCGGCGTCCCGCTCCCGCAGCTTGGCGCGCAGGGTCTTGATGTGGGTGTCGACGGTGCGATCCAGGCTCTCTTCGGCTCCGCTCCACACCAGGTCCATCAGCTGCTGGCGGGAGTAGACCCGGCCCGGCGCCTGCATCAGGGTCTTGAGCAGCAGGTATTCGTAGCGGGTGAGATTCAGGGGCTGACCGTGGAAGCAGATGCGGGCCCGCTCCTCGTCCAGCGCCAGTAATTGGCTCGGTTGGGGGATTATGGGCTGGCTGCGGCGCAGTATCACCCTCACCCTGGCGCACACCTCCCGCGGCGAGAAGGGCTTGGCCACGTAGTCGTCGGCCCCTATCTCCAGCCCGATCAACCTGTCTATCTCCTCGCTGCGGGCGGTGAGAAACATCAGGGGAGTGTCGGTCAGGGCCCGCACCTGCTTGCACAGCTCGAAGCCGCCGATGTCTGGCAGCCCCACATCCAGGATCAGAAAATCCGGTCGCGACCGTTCCAGTCGCGCCAGCAACGGCTGGCCGAGGGGGAACCACTCCACCTCGAAACCGTCGGTCTGCAGCGCATAGATCAGGGTATCGGCGATGCTGGCTTCATCTTCCACCAGCCAGATGACTCGTTTTTGCATGGCGTCCTCGTCGCAAATCGGCCTGCCCATTCTGGCATCGAACCAAATTGGATCCTATTTGCGGTTTTATTTTTCCAAAAAAGGCGCTAACATTTCGAAATTCTTTCGAATCGAAACTTTAAGATGACCAAACGCAATACTCAACAGCGTCGCCACACCATAGTGACCCTGGTGCAGGAACAGGGCGAAGTGAGCGTCGATACCCTCGCCAAACACTTCTCCACCTCGGAGGTGACCATCCGCAAGGATCTGGCCGTGCTGGAAACCGGTGGCCTGCTGCTGCGCCGTTACGGTGGTGCCGTGCCCCTGCCGAGCGAGATGGTGGTCGACAGCAATCCGGAGCAGGTTTCGAAACGAAAGCTGGCCATCGCCCGCGCCGCCGCCGAGCGCATCCGCGATCATAACCGCGTCATCATCGACAGCGGCAGCACCACCAGTGCCATGATCCCCATGCTGGGCAACAAGCGCGGCCTCATCGTCATGACCAACTCCCTCAACGTGGCCGGCGCCCTGCGCGAGCTGGAGAACGAGCCCACCCTGCTGATGACCGGCGGCACCTGGGATCCCCACTCCGAATCCTTCCAGGGCCAGGTGGCGGAGCAGGTGCTGCGCTCCTACGACTTCGACCAGCTGTTCATCGGTGCCGATGGCATAGACCCGGAGCGAGGCACCACCACCTTCAACGAGCTGGTGGGCCTGTCCAGGGTGATGGCCGAGGTGTCCCGCGAGGTCATCGTCATGGTCGAGTCGGAGAAGATAGGCCGCAAGATCCCCAATCTGGAGCTGCCCTGGGCACAGATCCATACCCTGGTCACCGACGCCGGCCTGGCCGACGAGACCCGGCAACTACTCGAATCCAAAGGGGTGACGCTGATCTGCGCCCCCCTCGCAGGTTGAATCTCGCCTGCTATCCCATTGTTTGTTAACAGTTCAAGTTCAAGGAGAAGTCTATGTGTGGCATCGTCGGGGCCGTGGCCCAACGTGATGTGGCTGAAATTCTGGTGGAAGGCCTGCGCCGTCTCGAGTACCGCGGTTATGACTCCGCCGGGGTGGCCGTGTTCAGCGCCAACCAGCCGCTGCAGCGGGTGCGTCGTCTGGGCAAGGTGGCCGAACTGGCCAAGGCGCTGGAAGAGCAGTCCGTCCACGGCGGCACCGGCATCGCCCACACTCGCTGGGCGACCCACGGTGAGCCGTCCGAGCGCAATGCCCATCCCCACGTCTCCGAACATATCGTGGTGGTGCACAACGGCATCATCGAGAACCACGAAGAGCTGCGCAGCAGGCTGCAGGGCATGGGTTACGAGTTCAGCTCCGACACCGACACCGAGGTGATCGCCCATCTGGTACACCACGAACTGAAATCCGCCCCCAGCCTGCTGGCCGCCATGCAGGTGGCGGTGAAGCAACTGCGTGGCGCCTACGGCACTGTGGTGATGGATAGCCGCGACGACAGCCGCGTGGTGGTGGCCCGCTCCGGCTCCCCGCTGGTGATCGGCCGCGGCATCGGCGAGAACTTCATCGCCTCCGATCAGATGGCGCTGCTGCCGGTGACCCGCCGCTTCATCTTCCTGGAAGAGGGGGACGTGGCCGAGGTGACCCGTCGCGACGTGCACATCTTCGACACTCACGGCGACGCCGTGGTGCGCGAGGAGCTGGAGTCCGAGCTCTCCCACGATGCCGGTGACAAGGGCGAGTACCGTCACTACATGCTCAAAGAGATCTACGAGCAGCCCAAGGCCATCACCAATACCCTGGAAGGCCGCCTCGGCAGCGATCACGTGGTGGTCGAGTCGTTCGGCAACGGCGCCCGGGCCATCTTCGACCAGGTCGAGCACATCCAGATCGTCGCCTGCGGCACCTCCTACAACTCCGGCATGGTGGCCCGCTACTGGTTCGAAGAGATCGCTGGTGTCTCCTGCGACGTGGAGATCGCCTCCGAGTTCCGCTATCGCAAGTCGGTGGTGCGCCCCAACAGCCTGCTGGTGACCCTGTCCCAGAGCGGCGAGACCGCCGATACCCTGGCCGCCCTGCGGCTGGCCAAGGAGTCCGGCTACATGAGTTCGCTGGCGATCTGCAACGTGCCGGGCTCCTCCCTGGTGCGGGAATCGGATCTTGCCTTCATGACCCGGGCTGGGGCCGAGATCGGCGTCGCCTCCACCAAGGCCTTCACCACCCAGCTGGCCGGCCTGCTGATGCTGGTGGCCTCCGTCGGTCACTGCCGTGGCAACCTGAGTGCCGCCGCCGAGTCCGAGCTGGTCAAGGCGCTGCAAGCCCTGCCGCTGCGCATCAAGGAGAGCCTGGCGCTGGCCAAGCAGATCGAGACCCTGGCCGAAGAGTTTGCCGACAAGCACCACAGCCTGTTCCTCGGCCGTGGCAGCCAGTACCCCATCGCCATGGAGGGGGCACTCAAGCTGAAGGAGATCTCCTACATCCACGCCGAGGCTTATGCGGCCGGTGAGCTCAAGCACGGCCCGCTGGCGCTGATCGATGCCGAGATGCCCATCATAGTGGTGGCACCGAACAACGATCTGCTGGAGAAGCTCAAGTCCAACGTGGAAGAGGTGCGCGCCCGTGGCGGCATCCTCTACGTGTTTGCCGATGCGGATGCCGGCTTCAAGAGCGACGAGACCATGCGGGTGATGAGCCTCAACCACGTGGAAGAGATGATCGCCCCCATCGTCTACACGGTGCCGCTGCAGCTGCTCTCCTACCACGTCGCCCTGATCAAGGGCACCGACGTGGATCAGCCGCGCAACCTGGCGAAATCCGTGACCGTGGAATAAGCCATTGTCGGAAATGAAAAAAGAGCCGCATTGCGGCTCTTTTTTATGGGCTCGTCTGGCCGGATAGCCGGCTATGACAGCCGCAGGTTGGTGATGGTCACATCGTTCAGCGAGGGCACTATGATGCCGCTGGAGATGCTCTTGGCGATCGCCTGGTTGCGGTTCTTCGAATCCGTCTTGTTGGTGACCTGGTTGAGGTGGAAGTTCACGGTGCGCTCGCTGATGCCGAGTATGGTGGCGATCTCCCAGGAGGTCTTGCCCTCGCTGGCCCAGAACAGGCACTCCTTCTCCCGATCCGACAGCTCGGCCAGGCATTTCATCAGATCCGGCCTGCTCTTTATCAGTTGTAGTGCCGAGTTGAAGATGTAGCTGGCGCAGAACGACAGCAGGGGAACGTTTTCAAACATCAGGTCGGAGTTGGACTTCTCCTTGCTGATGAAGGAGAGGATGCCATGTTCCCCCTGGGGGGTATGCAGCGGGAAGGAGACGCCGTTGCGCACCCCGAAATCGGCGGCGAGGTTCATCACCTCCCGGCTGGCGCTGGGCAGCCAGGGCGAGTCGCAGTCGAGCTTGTTCCAGAAGATGGGCTGGGTCTGCTTCAGTCCCAAGAAGACCACAGGATCCTGGGTCAGGTAGTGCCGCTCCGTGTAGGCATCAAACCAGCTGGTCGGACAGTTGTTGAACAAGGCTACGTGGGATTTTTGCATGCTGATGGGGAAAATGATCAGCAAACGGAAGTAATCAAATCCCATCTGGTGACTGAAGCGCTCCAGTTGTTGCTGGATATCGCTGGTCTTCTTGGCCTTGGTGAACCGATCTATGTGTTCCCAGATCGCATCGTTAAACATGTCACTCTCCTTTTTCGACCCTTATCGATCCTGATCGAAAAGATATTTTTTAGTTATTTAATGTGGTGTTGTTAGTACCAACGCCAGTAACTCCCGTGCTTGTCTAAAAATTATCCTGTTTTTTCGGCCGCAGGCCAAGGAAATCATCTGATTGCCACTGGCACGACTCTTTGAGACAATGAGAATAGTTATCATTGTTAAGATTATGTACCATGAAAAAGCTCTGGGGTCTGGCCTTGTTGCCATTGGCCGCCCACTTCGTCGCCAGTGCCGACGAACTGGTCGCGCCCGCACTGAAAAACAGCATCGCTGCCGGGAAAGCCTCCCAGCAACGAGTAGAAAAGGCGGCCGATGCGGCCGTTTCCGCCAGGATGGAGCTGCAAAACGCGCAGCTGCAGCTGCGCGATCTGGAAGCCTACAACAGCTACATGCAGTCACTGGTGGCCGATCAGCAAAATGAACTGGGCAAGCTCAGCAGCCAGCTGGCGGCGGTGGAGCAGACCCGGCAGGGGCTGATCCCGCTGATGCTGCAGATGCAGGCCGAGCTGGAGCAGCTGGAGCAGGAGGACATCCCCCTGCGCAAGGACGATCGTCTGGCGCGCATCGAGCAGCTCAAGCTGACCATGGCTCGCGCCGACGTGAGCGAGGCCGAGAAATTCCGCCAGCTGCTGCAGGCCTATCAGATTGAAGCCGAGTACGGCAGTCGGATGGATGCCTATCCCGCTCAGCTGGAGCTGGATGGTGCCGAGCGTCGGGTCGATGTGCTGGCGCTGGGCCGCGTCTCCCTGCTGGCGATGACGGCCGATCGCAGCCAGGCCTGGCGCTGGTCTGCCGAGAGCAAGAAATGGCTGGCGCTCGACAGCCAGTGGCTGGAGCCCATCGCCGAGGCGTTGGACATGGCCGCCGACAAGCGAGTCCCGCAGCTGTTGCATGTGCCCCTGTCTGTCGCGCGTAGCCAGGAGGCTCAGTCATGAAATGGTTCCCCCTTCTTATCACGCTCTCCCTCGGCTCCCACGCGGCCCTCGCCAACGACGACTGGCAGGCGCAGGAGCAGGCTCGTGAGCAGAATGCCCAGCAGGATCTGGCCTCGGTCGCCGATCAGCTGAGCGGTGCTCGCGCCAGGCTGGCCGCAGCCCAGAGCCTGAGCAAGCAGCTGGCCAGCCAGTTTGCCGACAATGAAAAGCAGCTGGTTGAACTCAACGCTCAGTGGGAGCAAGCCTCCGGTGACATGAACGAGATTTTCGCCGTCACCCGCCAGGGGGCGAGCGATGCGGTCAAGCTGCTGGCCGAATCCTCGGTGCAGGGTCAGTTCCCGGATCGACTGGCGGCGCTGAAGGTGCTGGCACAGGACAAGCAGGTGCCGGATCGCGCCGCCCTCGCCCTGTTGCCCGCCACCCTGCTGCAGGAGATCCGCGAATCGGGCCGGGTGGCCCAGTTCAGCGGCAAGGTGCTCGATGCCCAGGGCGCGGCCAGCGAACAGTCGCTGACCCGGATCGGCAGCTTCGCGCTGTTCGGGAGCGCCGGTTTCCTGCAGCCGAGTGGTGAAGGGCTGAGCCCGGTACTGGGTCTGCCCGGCGGCCTGCTGTCCGAACTGACCACCTATCAGGGCAAGGAAGGCGAGGCCCTGCCGCTGGATCCTTCCCACGGCGTGCTGCTCGAGATGCTGGCCCAGGCCCCCACCTTCTGGCAGCAAGTCCAGCAAGGGGGGCAGGTCGGCGCCATCATAGTGCTGCTGGCCTGTATCGGTCTGGGCATTGCCGGGGTGCGGTTGTGGACGCTGTCCCGCGAGCTGACCCTGGTGCGCCGCCAGCTCAAGAGCGGTGAATACCACACCAACAATGCCCTCGGTCGGGTGCTGACAGTGGCAGAGCAACATCCCGAGTTGAGCATGGAGACCCTGGAGCTGCGGCTCGATGAGGCGATCCTGCAAGAGACTCCACGGCTGGAGCGCGGCATCGGCATGGTCAAGGTCATCGCCGCCATTGCGCCCATGCTGGGTCTGCTCGGGACTGTGACCGGCATGATCGGCACCTTCCAGGCCATTACCCAGTTCGGCACCGGCGATCCCAAGATCATGGCGGGCGGCATCTCCATGGCGCTGATCACCACGGTACAGGGGCTGGTGGCCGCCATTCCGCTGATCCTGGCCCACAGCCTGCTGCAATCCCGCTTCACCGAGCTCTCCAATGTGCTGGAGCAACAGGTCGCCGGCATCTTGGCCGAGCGCGCCGAGAGCAACGGAAACGGGATGGAGCGGGTGGCATGATGCTCGACATCTGGCAGCAGTTGCAGAGTTTCATGGGCCGTGGCGGCCCCGTGCTCTGGGTCATCCTGGCCCTGCTGGTGCTGATGTGGATTCTGATGATCGAGCGGCTGCTCTACCTCAACCTGGGCTTTGGCCCGCTGCAGCAGCAGCTGTTCAGTCGCTGGCAGGGGCGCGTCGAGCGCCACAGCTGGCATGCTCAGGCCATTCGTGGCCGCTGGCTGGCCGAGGCCGAGCTGGAGCTCAACCGTCATCTGATCTTCATCCGCACCCTGGTGGTGCTCTGCCCCATGCTGGGTCTGCTCGGCACAGTGACCGGCATGATAGGCGTATTCGATGCGTTGGCCGCCGCCAACCGCTTTAACCCGGAGAGCATGGCGGGCGGGATCTCCCGTGCCACCATCCCCACCATGGCAGGCATGGTGGTGGCGCTGTCCGGCGTGTTGTTACTCAGCCGGCTCGAGAGCCAGGCCAAGCGCGCCTTGGCCAAGACCCGTGACGGCTTGCGAGAAGAGAAGGTAATGCAATGAGACGGCAATCCAAACGCCAGCGCGATGAAGTGCAGATCGACATGACCCCCATGCTGGATATCGTGTTCATCATGCTGATCTTCTTCATCGTGACCACCTCCTTCGTACGCGAGGCCGGACTTGAAGTGCACAGACCCCAGGCCAGTCAGGCCAAGGCCCAGAAATCCTCCAGCATCATGCTGGCGATCGGGGCCCAGGGGCAGATCTTCCTCGATCGCAAACAGGTCGATGTGGAGCGGGTGCAGGCCAGCCTTGCCCGTCTGCTGACGGAGCAACCCGACGCCAGCCTAGTGATCCAGGCCGACGAGCGGGTACCCCACGGTCGGGTGGTGCGAGTGATGGATGAGGCCAAGGCCG
>NZ_LR134376.1:4415000-4497500 GCF_900637545.1 Aeromonas encheleia | reverse complement strand
AGCCGTAGGGAAACCGAGTCTTAACTGGGCGTCTAGTTGCAAGGTGTAGACCCGAAACCGGGTGATCTAGCCATGGGCAGGTTGAAGGTTGAGTAACATCAACTGGAGGACCGAACCCACTAACGTTGCAAAGTTAGGGGATGACCTGTGGCTGGGGGTGAAAGGCCAATCAAACTCGGAGATAGCTGGTTCTCCCCGAAAGCTATTTAGGTAGCGCCTCGGACGAATACTACTGGGGGTAGAGCACTGTTTGGACTAGGGGGTCATCCCGACTTACCAACTCCATGCAAACTCCGAATACCAGTAAGTAATATCCGGGAGACACACGGCGGGTGCTAACGTCCGTCGTGAAGAGGGAAACAACCCAGACCGCCGGCTAAGGTCCCAAAGTTCTGGTTAAGTGGGAAACGATGTGGGAAGGCTCAGACAGCTAGGATGTTGGCTTAGAAGCAGCCATCATTTAAAGAAAGCGTAATAGCTCACTAGTCGAGTCGGCCTGCGCGGAAGATGTAACGGGGCTCAAACCAGGCACCGAAGCCGCGGATTCACACTTATGTGTGAGTGGTAGGGGAGCGTTCTGTAAGTCTGCGAAGGTGTATCGAGAGGTATGCTGGAGATATCAGAAGTGCGAATGCTGACGTAAGTAACGATAAAGGGGGTGAAAAGCCTCCTCGCCGGAAGACCAAGGGTTCCTGTCCAACGTTAATCGGGGCAGGGTGAGTCGACCCCTAAGGTGAGGCCGAAAGGCGTAATCGATGGGAAGCAGGTTAATATTCCTGCACGACTTGTAATTGCGATGGGGGGACGGAGAAGGCTAGGTGGGCCAGGCGACGGTTGTCCTGGTGAAAGTGCGTAGGCGGTATCTCTAGGCAAATCCGGAGATGCAACGCTGAGACACGAGACGAAGCCACTACGGTGGTGAAGCCATTGATGCCATGCTTCCAGGAAAAGCCTCTAAGCTTCAGATTACAAGTCATCGTACCCCAAACCGACACAGGTGGTCGGGTAGAGAATACCAAGGCGCTTGAGAGAACTCGGGTGAAGGAACTAGGCAAAATAGAACCGTAACTTCGGGAGAAGGTTCGCTCTTGACAGTGAAGTCCCTTGCGGATGGAGCAGTTGGGAGTCGCAGTGACCAGATGGCTGGGACTGTTTATCAAAAACACAGCACTCTGCAAACACGAAAGTGGACGTATAGGGTGTGACACCTGCCCGGTGCCGGAAGGTTAATTGATGGGGTTAGCGCAAGCGAAGCTCTTGATCGAAGCCCCGGTAAACGGCGGCCGTAACTATAACGGTCCTAAGGTAGCGAAATTCCTTGTCGGGTAAGTTCCGACCTGCACGAATGGTGTAACCATGGCCATGCTGTCTCCACCCGAGACTCAGTGAAATCGAATTCGCCGTGAAGATGCGGTGTACCCGCGGCTAGACGGAAAGACCCCGTGAACCTTTACTACAGCTTGGCACTGAACATTGAACCTACATGTGTAGGATAGGTGGGAGGCTTTGAAGGCGTGACGCCAGTTGCGCTGGAGCCGTCCTTGAAATACCACCCTTGTATGTTTGATGTTCTAACGCAGGGCCCTGAATCGGGCTCGCGGACAGTGCCTGGTGGGTAGTTTGACTGGGGCGGTCTCCTCCCAAAGAGTAACGGAGGAGCACGAAGGTTGGCTAATCCTGGTCGGACATCAGGAGGTTAGTGCAATGGCATAAGCCAGCTTAACTGCGAGACGGACAGGTCGAGCAGGTACGAAAGTAGGTCATAGTGATCCGGTGGTTCTGAATGGAAGGGCCATCGCTCAACGGATAAAAGGTACTCCGGGGATAACAGGCTGATACCGCCCAAGAGTTCATATCGACGGCGGTGTTTGGCACCTCGATGTCGGCTCATCACATCCTGGGGCTGAAGTCGGTCCCAAGGGTATGGCTGTTCGCCATTTAAAGTGGTACGCGAGCTGGGTTCAGAACGTCGTGAGACAGTTCGGTCCCTATCTGCCGTGGGCGTTGGATGATTGAAGGGAGTTGCTCCTAGTACGAGAGGACCGGAGTGAACGAACCTCTGGTGTTCGGGTTGTCACGCCAGTGGCACTGCCCGGTAGCTAAGTTCGGAATCGATAACCGCTGAAAGCATCTAAGCGGGAAGCGAGCCCTGAGATGAGTCATCCCTGACCCCTTGAGGGTCCTAAAGGGCCGTTGGAGACCACAACGTTGATAGGTGGGGTGTGTAAGCGCGGCGACGTGTTGAGCTAACCCATACTAATTACCCGTGAGGCTTAACCATACAACACCCAAGAAGTGTTCTGGGCCTTGTAGCAGATGAAGAACTACTTACTTAATTCAGTGATAGTGACCAAGCTAAGCGCTTAGTCGTTATTCACGTCAGCTTTCCGAGATTGAAGTTTTTGCCTGGCGGCCATAGCGCCGTGGAACCACCTGATCCCATGCCGAACTCAGAAGTGAAACGCGGTAGCGCCGATGGTAGTGTGGCATTCGCCATGCGAGAGTAGGACACTGCCAGGCTCCTAATTACGGTCACAGCGATGTGATTGGTCGTGCAGCGATGTAAGGTTGTTGCGGACAACAGATTTAGATAACGCACACAGTGTGTTCTTTACCGGTTAGTGTGCTGATATGGCTCAGTTGGTAGAGCGCATCCTTGGTAAGGATGAGGTCCCCAGTTCGACTCTGGGTATCAGCACCAGTAAATATTAAAGCCTCCCAATCGGGAGGCTTTTTTGTATTCGCATTTTTCAGTTCATCGATATCTGCCTGGCATCGAGATAGAAGCGGGCCTGCCCCGACCTTTCTATCTGGATAGCAGCCAGCAGCTTTTCCCCTCGTTTGTACTCCCAATTTCTCTCTATCGACGTCAGAGGGGGTTTGCGGATACCCAGCGTCTGCAAATACTCGTGAAACAGGCTGGCGCTTCCGATCTCGGTCAATCCTGCTTTCATCCCCATTACTCCCTTATTGTGGCTGTTTATCAATGGTAGCGTTTTCATATGTATTCAATGTGAACGCTTTTCTATTAAATTGAAGCAAGCTAAGTTACGGGTTGAAAAAGGCCGCAGATGCCTAAAATAGGGAAGAAAAACATGCTGATAAAGAAGGTGCGTCTGGCAGGCAGAGACGGGTTGTGGCAGATCCTCTGCCAGGATGGCCAGATCTGGGCCATCGAGCCCATGACGGCGTCACTCTCCTCCGAGTCGGTGCTGGATGGCGAGGAGGGCCTCGCCATCGCGCCCTTTATCGAGCCCCATATTCACCTCGATACCACCCAGACGGCGGGTGAGCCGAGCTGGAATATCTCCGGCACCCTGTTCGAGGGGATAGAGCGCTGGGCCGAGCGCAAGGCGCTGCTGACCCACGAGGATGTGAAACGGCGCGCCATCCAGACGCTGAAATGGCAGATCGCCAACGGAATCCAGTTCGTCCGTACCCATGTGGATGTGTCCGACCCCAACCTGATCGCCCTGAAGGCCATGCTGGAGGTGCGCGAGGAGATGAAGCCCTGGGTCGAACTGCAGATAGTCGCCTTCCCGCAGGAGGGGATCCTCTCCTATCCCAACGGCAAGGCGCTGCTGGAAGAGGCGCTCAGGCTGGGAGCCGATGTGATTGGGGCCATCCCTCACTTCGAGTTCACCCGGGAATACGGGGTCGAGAGCCTGCATCACATCTTCGCGCTGGCCGACAAGTACCAGGTGCTGGTCGATGTGCATTGCGACGAGATAGACGATGAGCAGTCCCGCTTCATCGAGACCCTGGCCACCCTGGCCTATGAGCGCGGCATGGGCGCCAGGGTCACCGCCAGCCACACCACAGCCATGCACTCCTACAACGGGGCCTACGCCTCCCGCCTGTTCCGCTTGCTGCGGATGGCCGACATCAACTTCGTGGCCAACCCACTGGTGAACATCCACCTGCAGGGGCGGTTCGATACCTACCCCAAACGCCGCGGTGTCACCCGGGTGAAGGAGATGCTGGAGGCGGGCATCAACGTCTGCTTCGGCCACGACGATGTGTTCGATCCCTGGTATCCCATGGGGACCGGCAACATGCTGCAGGTGCTGCACATGGGGCTGCATGTTTGCCAGCTAATGGGATACGAGCAGATCAATGACAGCCTGAAGCTGATCGGTGAGCACAGCGCTCGTACCCTCAACGTGCAGGCGCGCTACGGGCTTGAGGTAGGCAAACCCGCCAACCTGCTGATCCTGCCGGCGGAGAACGGCTTCGATGCGGTGCGGCGCCAGGTGCCGGTGCGCTACTCCATCCGCCATGGCAGCGTCATCGCCGAGACCCGGCCGGCCAGCACCTCGCTGCACCTGCTGACAGAGGAAGTGGTCGATTTTCGCCGCTAGCCACCCCGGGCTTGATCTCGCCACTATCACCAAGCGAGCGCCTTTTGCATAATGCCAGCCTGATACGACGGAGTCCGTTCCTATGCAAACTTGGTTATTTGTTGCCGTCGGTGGCGCCATCGGTGCCTGCCTGCGGTTCGGCATGACCGAACTGCTCGCGCTGCTGCTCGGTCGCCACTTTCCCTATGGCACCCTGGCGGTCAACGTGATCGGCTCCTTCATCATGGGCATCGCCTTTGCGCTGATCAGTCAGGGCCATGTGCTGGAGCATCCGATGAAGCCGCTGCTGATGGTCGGGATCCTGGGGGCGCTGACCACCTTCTCCTCCTTCGCCCTCGATACCGTGGTGCTGGCCCAGCAAGGCGCCTACCTGAAGGCGCTGCTCAACATCGGCCTCAATCTCTTCCTCTGTCTGGCCATGGTCATGCTGGGGATGCAGTTGGTCGCCAGCCGGGTTTAAGGTGTCCGCAGCTCATTGGCTCTGGTAAACTGGCGGCCATTCTTTGCTCTATGGGTGTTTGAGGGATGTCGGAACAGACTACTACTACGCATTTTGGCTATAAAACCGTGGCGGCGACCGAGAAAGAAACTCTGGTGGCTGGCGTCTTCCATTCGGTGGCGGCCAAGTATGATCTGATGAACGATCTGATGTCGTTCGGCATTCACCGCCTGTGGAAGCGCTTCACCATTGATTGCTCCGGCGTGCGCAAGGGCCAGAAGGTATTGGATCTGGCCGGTGGCACCGGCGATCTGACCGCCAAGTTCTCCCGCATCGTCGGCGAGACCGGTCAGGTGGTGCTGGCGGACATCAACGACTCCATGCTCAAGGTGGGCCGCGACAAGCTGCGCAACCTGGGGGTGGCGAACAACGTCTCCTACGTACAGGCCAACGCCGAGGCGCTACCCTTCCCGGACAACCACTTCGATGTCATCACCATTGGCTTCGGCCTGCGCAACGTCACCGACAAGGACAAGGCGCTTGCCTCTATGTTCCGGGTGCTCAAGCCGGGTGGCCGCCTGCTGGTGCTGGAGTTCTCCAAGCCGGAGAGCGAGGTGATCGCCAAGCTGTATGACCTCTATTCCTTCAAGCTGTTGCCGAAGATGGGTGAGCTAGTGGCGCACGACGGCGAGAGCTACAAGTATCTGGCGGAGTCCATCCGCATGCACCCGGATCAGCAGACCCTGAAGGGGATGATGGAAAACGCCGGCTTCGATCAGGTGGACTTCTACAACCTGACCCAGGGTGTCGTCGCCCTGCACCGCGGTTACAAGTTTTAAGGTTGCCTATGCCGATGGATGCCATGGTCACTGGGGTGATCGAAACCAGCCTCAATCAGTTGCTGGGCCTCGACAAGCAGAGCCCGGAGCGGCTGCGCAAGCTGGCGGGCAAGGTGCTCAAGCTGGAGCTGCGCGAGCTGAAGCCGCTCTGGTTTGTGTTCTCCGACCGGCGGCTGGATGTGCTGGCCGGTTACGAGGGGGAGGCCGACGCCGTGCTGAGCCTGTCGCTGACCGCCCTCGGTCTGCTGAAAGACCCTTCCGCCCTGACCCGCTATATCCGCGAGGAGCGACTCGATCTGAGTGGCGATCCGCAGCTGGTGCAGGCGTTTAGCGCCCTGCTGGGAGAGCTCGACATCGACTGGGAAGAGGAACTCTCCCGCTACACCGGCGACGTGCTGGCCCACACCCTGTGCAGTGGGGCCCGTCAGGCGCGCCGCGTGCTGGGTCGTGAGCTGTACCGCTCCCAGCGTCAGCTGGCCGAGTACCTGACCGAGGAGGCCAGACTGGCCCCTGGACCGCTGGAGGTCGCGAGCTTCAACGATGACGTCGAACTGCTGGCCCAGCACCTGAAAGCGGTCGAGTTGCGACTGGCTCGCCTCGAGCAGCGGGTGAGCTGATGACCCCGAAGGAGTTCAAGCGTCTCTATCGCATCGTCAGCATTCTGCTGGAGCAGGGCATCGACGAGCTGGTGCCCGCCCGTTATCAACCCTGGCCAGGACGCCTGCTGCGTCGCAGCCTGTTCTGGCTGAAGAACAAGCAGCCGGATCTGAGCCGTGGCGCCCGCATTCGCCTCGCCTTCGAGGCGCTCGGTCCCATCTTCATCAAGTTTGGCCAGATGCTGTCGACCCGGCGGGATCTGCTGCCGCCGGACATCGCCGAAGAGCTGGCCCTGCTGCAGGACAGGGTTCCCCCCTTCTGTGGCCAGGAGGCCAGGCGCCAGATAGAGGCGAGCCTGGGCTGCCCCATCGAGACCCTGTTCGAAGATTTCGATGAGACGCCGCTGGCCTCGGCCTCCATCGCCCAGGTGCACACCGGCCGGCTGAAGGAGAATGGCCGCGAGATCGTCATCAAGGTGATCCGGCCCGACATCGAACCCGTCATCGAGGCGGATCTGCGCCTGATGCAAGCGCTGGCCCGTCTGGCGGCCCGTTTCGCGCCCCAGAGTGCGCGACTGCGCCCCATCGAGGTGGTGGAGGAGTATCGCAAGACCATACTCGACGAGCTGAACCTGATGCGCGAAGCCGCCAACGCCATCCAGCTGCGCCGCAACTTCACCGGCTCCGATGCGCTCTATGTGCCCGAGGTGTTCACCGAGCACTGTCGCGAGCAGGTGCTGGTGATGGAACGCATCTATGGCATTCCGGTCTCCGACATCGCGGCCCTGGAGGCCAACGGCACCAACATGAAGCTGCTGGCGGAGCGCGGGGTGGAGGTGTTCTTCACCCAGGTGTTCCGCGACAGCTTCTTCCACGCCGACATGCATCCCGGCAACATCTTCGTCTCCTACGAGCACCCCGACAATCCACTCTGGATCGGCATCGACTGCGGCATAGTCGGCACCCTCAACCGGGAAGACAAGCGCTACCTGGCGGAGAACTTCCTCGCCTTCTTCAACCGGGATTACCGCAAGGTGGCCGAGCTGCACGTGGAGTCGGGCTGGGTGCCTGCCGACACCAAGGTGGACGAGTTCGAGTTTGCCATCCGCACCGTGCTGGAGCCCATCTTCGAGAAGCCGCTGTCCGAGATCTCGTTCGGCCACGTGCTGCTCAACCTGTTCAACACCGCCCGCCGCTTCAATATGCAGGTGCAGCCGCAGCTGGTGCTGCTGCAGAAGACCCTGCTCTATGTAGAAGGGCTAGGACGCCAGCTCTATCCGCAGCTGGATCTGTGGCAGACCGCCAAGCCTTATCTGGAAAGCTGGATGCGCGAGCAGGTGGGGCCCAAGGCGGTGCTGAATGCGATCAGGGAGAAGGCGCCGTTCTGGGCGGAGAAGCTGCCGGAGCTGCCGGAGCTGGTCTACGAGACCCTGCGCCAGGCCCGTCATCAGCAACACCATTTCGAGCAGATGTTTGCGGATTTCCGCCGGCACAGCCACCGTCAGGGTCAGGCACGCTACCTCTTAGGGGTTGGAGCCAGCCTACTGTTAGTGGGTGTATTCTTGCTGACCCAGAAACAACATATTGAGTGGGGACAAATAACCCTCGCCGGTGCCGGTGTATGCTGGTTGCTTGGCTGGCTGAAAACCCGTTCCCACTAAACAAAAAACGGCGCTTCCCGGTGCCAATCTCGGAGAACTTGCCGGGCTGGTATCGGCATCCTTTCCGTCAATAACATACTCGCGCACCTCGGGCGCCAATCTTGGAGAAATATCATGGGTGGTATCAGTATTTGGCAGTTGTTGATCATCGCAGTCATCGTCGTGCTGCTGTTCGGTACCAAGAAGCTGCGCGGGATCGGTGGCGATCTGGGGGCGGCGGTGAAGGGCTTCAAGAAGGCGCTGTCCGATGAGTCGGGCACCGAACAGAAACCCGAGCAGAAGGATGCCGAGTTCCCGACGAAGCAGCTGAACGAGGCGGCCAACAGTGCCGACACCACCAAGCAGAAAGACAAAGATCAGGCCTAAGCCATGTTCGACATCGGTTTTTGGGAGCTGGTCGTCATCGGTGTGGTGGCCCTGGTGGTGCTGGGGCCTGAGCGCCTGCCGGTCGCCATCCGTACGGCATCCCACTGGATCAAGCTCATTCGCAGCACCGCCAACTCGGTGAAGTCCGAGCTGGAGCAGGAGCTCAAGTTGCAAGAGCTGCACAACGATCTGAAGAAGGCCGAGCAATTGCAGATGAGCAACCTCAGCCCCGAGCTGCAGGAGTCCATCGAGCAGTTGAAGGCGGCCGCCCAGTCGGTGAATCGCCCCTATTCGCCACAGAACGGGCAGCAGAACGAGATCCGTCCGCCGCAGGCGACCCCGACGCTAGCTCCCGAACCGGTAGCGCAGGCCATCGCCGTCCCTGAACCGGGTGCGGTGGAGACTGAGGTAGCAACCGTCGCCCAGGATGCCGCCAGAGACAAAGGGGAGGTGAAGCCATGAGTCAGACCGAACAACCCCTGATCAGCCATCTGGTGGAGCTGAGGACGCGCCTGTTGCGGTCGTTCTCGGCCATCTTGCTGGCGTTCGTCGCGCTCATCTATTTCTCCAACGACATCTACGACTTCGTGGCCAGGCCGCTGCTCAGCCAGCTGCCGGCAGGCACCAGCATGATAGCGACGGATGTGGCGACCCCCTTCATCACGCCGATCAAGCTGACCCTGGTGGTCTCCTTCTTCGTGGCTATCCCCTATCTGCTCTATCAGGCCTGGTCCTTCATCGCCCCCGGTCTGTACCAGCACGAGCGACGGCTGATCATGCCGCTGGTCGCCTCCAGCGCCGTGTTGTTCTATGGCGGCATGGCGTTTGCGTACTACGTGGTGTTCCCGCTGGTGTTCGGTTTCTTCACCAGCACGGCGCCCGCCGGGGTGACGGTGGCGACCGACATCGCCAGCTACCTGGACTTTGTGCTCACCCTGTTCTTCGCGTTCGGGGTGGCGTTCGAGATCCCGGTGGCCACCATACTGCTGTGCTGGACCGGTGTGACCAACCCCAAGAGCCTGCGGGAGAAACGCCCCTACGTCATCGTCGGGGTGTTCGTGGTGGGCATGTTGCTGACCCCGCCGGATGTCTTCTCCCAGACCCTGCTCGCGATCCCCATGTGGGCGCTGTGGGAGATAGGCTTGTTCTTCGCCCGTTTCTACACCAGGAAAGAGGACGAAGAGTCGCAGGAACAGACGGATGAGGGGAGCTGAGGCTCCCTTCCTCTTTTCAGGCTCCGCCCGGAGGCGTATGGTAAGGCCCCAATCGGTAGATGGTTTTCAAATACCTGATATGCCTTCCGTTCATTGGAAATTCATTACCTCATGATCGACATTGGTCTCAACCTCACCAGCTCCCAGTTTGCCGGCGAACAGGCCGAACTGGTGGCCCGCGCTCGCACCGCCGGGGTCGAGGCGCTGATCCTGACCGGCACCGATCTGGCGGGCAGCCGGGAGAGCGCCGAGTTGGCCGCCCGCTGGCCCGGCTACTGCTTCTCCACCGCCGGGGTTCATCCCCACGATGCCAAGAGTGTCGATGCGCATACCCTGCCGGTCCTGCGCGAACTGGCGGCACTGCCCCAGGTGGTGGCCATCGGCGAGTGTGGCCTCGACTACAATCGCGACTTCTCTCCCCGTCCGGTGCAGGATGCGGTGTTCGACGCCCAGCTCGCGCTGGCCGCCGAGCTGGGGATGCCGGTGTTCCTGCACTGCCGTGATGCCCATGCCCGCTTCGTCGAGATCCTGCGCCCCTGGCTGCCCAAGTTGCCGGGGGCCGTGCTGCATTGCTTCACCGGCTCCGACGAGGAGCTGGACGAGTGCCTGGCGCTGGGGCTGCACATAGGGGTGACCGGCTGGCTGTGCGACGAGCGCCGTGGTCAGCTGCTGCGGGAACAGGTGGCGCGCATCCCGGCCGGCCGGCTGATGATCGAGACCGATGCCCCCTATCTGGTGCCGCGGGATCTGACACCCAGACCTAAACGCAACGAACCCGCCTATCTGCCGCACATCGCCAAGGTGGTGGCGGCCTGCCGTGGCGAGGCGCCCGAGGCCTTGCTGGCCCATACCCGGGCCACCTCCGCCGCGTTCTTCCAACTTCCTCTTCAGGAGTGATTCATGGCTACAACTCTTCCTGGCGCCTTTCCGGGTCGCCGTCTGCGCCGGGTGCGCAAACATGATTTCAGCCGTCGTCTGGTGCGTGAGAACGTCCTGACGGCCAACGATCTCATCTATCCCGTGTTCGTGCTGGAGGGGGAGAACCGCCGTGAGGCCGTCACCTCCATGCCCGGGGTGGATCGCCTCTCCATCGATCTGCTGCTGATTGAGGCCGAAGAGCTAGTCGCCCTCGGCGTGCCCGCCATCGCCCTGTTCCCGGTGACCCCGCTGGAGAGCAAGAGCCTGCTGGCGGAAGAGGCCTACAACCCGGACGGCCTGGCCCAGCGTGCGACCCGCGCCCTCAAGGCCCGCTTCCCGGAGCTGGGGGTCATCACGGACGTGGCGCTGGATCCCTTCACCACCCACGGTCAGGACGGCATCATCGATGACGAAGGCTATGTGCTGAACGACATCACCACCGAGATCCTGGTGAAGCAGGCGCTCTCCCATGCCGCCGCCGGGGTCGACATAGTGGCGCCGTCCGACATGATGGATGGCCGCATCGGCGCCATCCGTGCCGCACTGGAGGAGCACGGCTTCATCAATACCCAGATCATGGCCTACTCCGCCAAGTACGCCTCCTGCTACTACGGCCCGTTCCGCGACGCGGTCGGCTCCGCCGGCAACCTCGGCAAGAGCAACAAGGCCACCTACCAGATGGATCCGGCCAACGGCAACGAGGCGCTGCACGAGGTGGCGCTGGATATCCAGGAAGGGGCCGACAGCGTCATGGTCAAGCCGGGCATGCCTTATCTGGACGTGATCCGCCAGGTCAAGGATCAGTTCGGGGTGCCGACCTTCGCCTATCAGGTGAGTGGCGAGTATGCCATGCACATGGCGGCGATCCAGAACGGCTGGCTGAAGGAGAAGGAGTGCATCCTGGAGTCCCTGGTCTGCTTCAAGCGGGCCGGTGCCGACGGCATCCTCACCTACTTCGCCAAGCGGGCCGCCCAGTGGCTGCAGGAAGATGCCCGCCGCTGATAGCCACGGCGCTCTTTCGCTCACGATGCCGGTCCAGGGACCGGCATCGTCGTCTCTGGTGTGCGGATTGCCGGTTTAATAGGCAAGTTTTCGCGAAAACTGGGCAACGGGCCTCGCTCTCGCTGGCAAAGGCTTGATTAATGGGTTTTCTGCCTACATCTTAGATGGTCCAAGCAAGCTTCTGGACGGCAGGGGCTGTAGCGCATTTAGAGGTACCCCAGTATGAACAACCCTTTGCTGACAATGGACTCGCTGCCCCCCTTCAGCCAGATCCAGCCCGATCAGGTACAGCCTGCCGTGACGCAGGCCATCGCCGACTGCAAACAGAAGATCGAGGACGTGCTGTCCCAGCGGGATCCCCATACCTGGGACAGCCTGATAGCGCCGCTGGAAGAGGTCAACGACCGTTTGGCGCGCATCTGGTCACCGGTCAGTCATCTCAATTCCGTGCTCAACAGCGAGGCGCTGCGCGAGGCCCATGACGCCTGCCTGCCGCTGCTGTCCGAGTTCCAGACCTATGTCGGCCAGCACGAGGGCCTCTACCAGGCCTATCGCGAGCTGGCCGAGAGCGACGACTTCCCGCTGCTGAGTGGCGCCCAGCGCAAGGAGATCCAGAATACCCTGCGCGACTTTCGCCTGTCCGGCATAGGCTTGTCCGCCGAGGCGCAGCAGCGCTACGGCGAGATCCAGGCCCGTCTCTCCGAGCTGGCCTCCCGCTTCAGCAACAACGTGCTGGATGCGACCCAGGGCTGGAGCAAGCTGGTAAGCGACGAGGCCGAATTGGCCGGTCTGCCACAGAGCGCACAGGCCGCCGCCCGTCAGCTGGCTGAGCACAAGGGCCAGCAGGGTTGGCTGTTCACCCTGGACATCCCCTCCTACCTGCCGGTGATGATGTATGCCGACAACCGCGCGCTGCGCGCCGAGCTGTATGAGGCCTTCACCACCCGCGCCTCCGAGCAGGGCCCGAACGCCGGCAAGTGGGACAACTCAGCCATCATGACCGAGCTGCTATCCCTGCGCCGCGAGCTGGCCCAGCTGCTCGGCTTCGGCAACTATGCCGAGCTCTCCCTGGCCACCAAGATGGCGGACAAGCCTGAGCAGGTGGTGGGCTTCCTCACCGATCTCGCGGCCAAATCCCTGCCGCAGGGCAAGGCCGAGCTGGAGGAGATCCGCACCTTCGCCGCCGAGCAGCACGGTCAGCACGAGCTGGCCGCCTGGGATATCCCTTACTACGCCGAGAAGCTCAAGCAGCACAAGTTCTCCATCTCCGACGAGCAACTGCGGCCCTACTTCCCCGCCAACCGGGTGGTGAAGGGGCTGTTCGAGGTGGTGCGCCGGGTGTTCGGCATCAAGGTGCGCGAGCGCCTCGGCATCGATACCTGGCATCCGGACGTGCGCTTCTACGACATCTTCGACGCCGAGGATGAGCTGCGCGGCAGCTTCTACCTCGATCTCTACGCCCGCGAGCACAAGCAGGGCGGGGCCTGGATGGATGTCTGCCTGGGTCGCCGCTACCGCCAGGATGGATCCTTGCAAAAGCCGGTGGCTTATCTGACCTGCAACTTCAATGGCCCTGTGGATGGTAAACCGGCGCTGTTCACCCACAACGAGGTGGTGACCCTGTTCCACGAGTTCGGCCACGGTATCCACCACATGCTGACCCAGGTCGACGTGGCCGGGGTGGCCGGCATCAACGGCGTGGCCTGGGATGCGGTCGAGCTGCCGAGCCAGTTCCTGGAGAACTGGTGCTGGGAGTCCGAGGCGCTGGCCTTCATCTCCGGCCATCATGAAAAAGGGGAGCCGCTGCCGGCGGATCTGCTGGAGAAGATGCTGACCGCCCGCAACTTCCAGGCGGCCATGCAGATGTTGCGCCAGCTGGAGTTCGCCTTGTTCGACTTCCGCCTGCACCAGGAGTTTGACCCGGCCAATCCGGCGCTGATCCCGACCCTGCTGGCCGAGGTGCGCAGCCAGGTGGCGGTGCTGACGCCGCCGGCGTTCAACCGCTTCCAGCACAGCTTCTCTCACATCTTCGCGGGGGGCTATGCGGCGGGCTACTACAGCTACAAGTGGGCCGAGGTGCTGTCGGCGGATGCCTTCTCCCGCTTCGAGGAGGAGGGGATCTTCAACCCCGCCACCGGCCAGTCCTTCCTGAAGAACATCCTGGAGAAGGGCGGTTCGAAAGAACCCATGGAGCTGTTCCGTGCCTTCCGGGGCCGCGAGCCCAAAGTGGATGCCCTGCTGCGCCATAGCGGGATAGCCGCATAAGGTTTGGTGCCCTGCGCGGCCGTGAGCTTCAAGCAGGTACAGTCCTGCGGCAGAGTGGGATCGCCGCGTGATTTTTGAGATAAAAAGGGACCGGCAGGTCCCTTTTTTCAAGGCTTTTTAATATCTTGCGGATAGCATGTTTGCACTGTCCCCGCCTCTTCAGTAGAGTCGGGTTCTACCTTCCAGGGAGAGAAAGAATCTTGCCATGAGGCGAGCACTCGAGTCTGTCTATCAAATCATCTCAAGCCTGTCTCATCTGAGTGGCAAAGGATTTTTCGAGACCTTTGTGAGTGAAATCGCCACAGCGGTTGAGGCGGATCTCGTCCTCGTTTCAGGTAGGGATCATTCGGGCCTGTTTTTTACCATACATGCCGCTCATCCCTCCTCCCTCGACATAGGCTCCTACAGTTTTCCCCTCGCCGGCACCCCGGGCGAGATCGTCATGCAGCAGGGGGAAGCCTGGTTCAACGATCGTATCCGTCAGTTATTCCCTCATGCCGCCGTGCTGGAGCGCTGGCAGATCAAGGGCTATGCCGGTATAGCGCTGAAGAATGCCCAGGGCGAGACCATGGGGCTGTGCAGCGTCATGTTCAAGCGGGCCATGCCCAGCATGGACAAGCTCATGCGACTGCTGCGCCTGCTGGCCCCCCTCGCCGGTCGCGAGCTGGCGCTGATGTACCAGCAGCCCTCCCAGCCGCTGCAGACCCAACCTGAGTATCACCATTTCCTGGACAGCATGATGTCCCATGCCCCAGTCGGCATCGGCAAGCTGGATCTGGAGGGCCGTATCCTCTGGGTCAACCCGGCCATCGAGAAGATGCTGGGCTACAGTCAGCAGGAGCTGCAACTGCGCACCGGCGCCGAGATCAACCACCCGGAAGACTGGCTGCTCAGCATCCCTTACTACGAAGAGTTGAGACGGGGGGAGCGTCCCGCCTTCACCCAGGAGAAACGCTACCTGCACCGGGACGGTATGGTGCTCTGGGGCCGGGTGACGGTGACCCTGATCCGCAACAAGCAGCTGCACCCCGACTATCTGATGCTGGTGCTGGAGAATATCGATCCCATCAAGCGCCACGCCGAGCAGCTCAAGCTCTCCCACCGGGTCTATGACAACCTGTCCGAGGCCATACTGGTGTGCGATGCCGACAGCCGCATCATCTCGGTCAACCCCGCGTTCGAGAAGATCACCGGCTACAGCGAGGAGGAGGCCTGCGGCCAGCGCCCCAGCCTGCTCAAGTCCGGGCTGCACGATCAGACCTTCTATGCCGACATGTACCACGCCCTCGAGCGGGTGGGGATCTGGCGTGGCGAGGTGTGGAACAAGCGCAAGAACGGCAAGCTCTACCCCCAGCAGCTGATGATCAGCGCCTTGCGGGAGGGGGGGCGGATCAGCCAGTACATCGCCATCTTCAGCGATCTCTCCCAGACCAAGCTGGCGGAGCAGAAGATCGCGGCCCAGGCGAACTACGACAACCTCACCGGCCTGCCTAACCGCTGGCTGTTTGGCCGCTGCCTCGGTCGCTTCTGCGAGCGGGGCGAGCGCTTCGCGCTCATGGTGCTGGATCTCAACAACTTCAAGGCGGTCAACAACAGCATGGATCACCACGTCGGTGATGCCCTGCTGCGGGAGGTGTCGGATCGGCTGGTGAGCCGGGTCCGTACCGAGGATCTGGTGGCCCGCATCGGTGGCGACGAGTTCGCCTTCCTGGTGCCCGGCATCGTCAACCGCCGCCAGGCCGAGGTGTTTGCCAAGCAGGTGATCGGCGGCTTCGCCCGCCCCTTCATGCTGGCCAACCAGCACCTCTATGTGACGGCGACCCTGGGGATCACCCTCTGCCCCAATGACGGGGCCGACAGTGACGAGCTGCTGCGCAATGCCGAGCAGGCGCTGTTCGTCGCCAAGCGGCAGGGGCGGCAACTCGGCACCTACAGCGCCTCCATGCGGGAAGAGGTGAGCCAGCGCCACCAGATGCAACAAGATCTGGCGGAGGCCATCAAGCTGGCGCAGCTGACCATGGCCTATCAGCCGATCTGGGACAACCGCAGTGGCCGGGTTGCCAAGCTGGAGGCGCTGGTGCGCTGGTACCATCCCCACTGGGGCCAGGTCTCGCCGGCGGACTTCATCCCGCTGGCGGAGGAGGCGGGGCTCATCCAGGGGCTGGGGGCGCTGGTGCTGTGGCAGTCATGCCGGGATCTGGCCCGCTTGCAGCAGTCCGGTTTCCCTGAGCTGCAGATGTCCATCAACCGCTCGACTCTGGAGTTCCAGACCATAGATCCAGAGGCGAACGAGTGGCTCAGGGTGATCCGTCACTTCGGCCTGGATCCGGCGGACATCATCATAGAGATCACCGAGTCCCTGTTGATGGAGAGCAGCGATCAGCACAGGGTGCGGATCGACGCCTTGCGCGAGGCGGGCTGCAAGCTGGCCATCGATGACTTCGGCACCGGCTACTCGGCGCTCAATTACCTGCGCACCTTCCCGGTGGATCTGGTCAAGATAGACCGCTCCTTCGTGCGTCACATCCCCTTCAACGAGCAGGACCGGCTGCTGCTGGACGGCATCATCAACATAGTGCACAACCTCGGCATGCAGGTGGTGATCGAGGGGGTGGAGACCCGCGAGCAGCTCAACTTCCTCTGCCAGAAGGGCTGTGCCTTCACCCAGGGTTATTTGCTCAGCCGCCCGCTGCCCTTCGACGATCTGGTGGAATACCTGAGCCTCAATCGCCAGGGGATGAACCTGACCAATCTGACTACGGTGAGCTGATCCCCCGCTTCTGCTATCATGCTCGGCTCCACGCCGTCATGAGTCTTCGTTATGCCCCATATCCAGGTTTTCAGTGAAGTGCCCGCCCGCGAAGGGGAGCTCGATGCCCTGCGGCTGCGGTTGGCCGAGGTGGAGTTCCCCGCGCCCTTCGCCCTGGTGCTAACCGAGGCCAGGCTGGAGCTGCGCAAGCTGGACGAACCCAAGCTCGGCGCCGTCTACGTGGACTTCGTGGAGGGGGCCGTGGCCCACAGGCGCAAGTTCGGCGGCGGCCGGGGCCAGTCCATCGCCAAGGCGGTGGGGCTCAAGGCGGGGGCCATGCCGAGCGTGGTGGATGCGACGGCCGGGTTGGGGCGCGACGCCTTCGTGCTGGCCTCCCTCGGCTGCAGGGTGACGCTGATCGAGCGCAGCCCGGTGGTGGCGGCCCTGCTGCAGGACGGGCTGGTGCGGGCGGGGCAGGATCCCGAGATCGGTGGCTGGGTGCGGGAGCGGATGCAGCTGTTGCAGGGGCCGGCGGTGGACAACCTGCTGGCGCTGACCGAGCGGCCCGATGTCATCTACCTGGATCCCATGTTCCCCCACAAGCAGAAGTCGGCGCTGGTGAAGAAGGAGATGCGGGTGTTCCAGTCGCTGGTGGGGCCGGATCTGGATGCGGACGCCCTGCTGCCGGCGGCGCTGCAGATGGCCGACAAGCGGGTGGTGGTAAAGCGGCCCGACTACGCGGGCTGGCTCAACGAACAGAGACCCAGCATGGCCATCGAGACCAAGAGCAACCGCTTCGATGTCTACGTGATGGCGGCGCTGGCGGCGGGCTAGACGCTGAGCCCGGAGCAGAATCGCATGAAAAAAGAGGGCCAACACAGTTGGCCCTCTTTTTTTTTGCGACTGGCGTTCAGTCGGCGGTAGCGAAGCGGATCCGCTTCTCTTCCCCTTGCCAGTTCAGGCTCAGGGTGGCCAGCTCGGCCAGACTGAGCCGCTCGCCACTGTGCAGCACCAGGTATTCGACCCCATCCCGAGCCGTGATGGTGTGGATCTTGTCCACCCACTGCCGCCCATCCCGGGTGCCGAGACCGACGGCCAGTTGCCAGCGGGCGGCGATCTCGAGCCAGTCATAGAGGTCACAGCTGATGGGTTGGTAATCCTTCATCCGTTGCCTCGACAACGGGGCCCTTGGGCCCCGCTCATCAGAAGTTGAGTTCCGTGGTCGGTGCGGCCACGACCTGGTCCTTCTTCACCATGCCCAGAGTCAGCACATCGCCGGCCAGCTCGGGGTCATCCGCATCGCCGTTGCAGACCAGCACGACGTCATAATGGCCGAGGTTCACGAAGCCCAGCTCATAGCCGTAGCCTCCTCCGGTCTGGGGCAGAACGGGGGCGCTGGCATAGAAGCCGTTATCGAGGTCGGACATGTCCGGATAGTTATCGTCCAGCCGCAACCCGTCATAGAAGTAGACGAAGGCCTTGTCGGTCAGCACGCCACCGCAGAGCCCGCTGGCCACTGTGCCCTTGACGGTGGCCACCTCGGTATTGTTCACCAGGCGCACGCCTCTGGGCTTGAGCTTGTAGTGCTCTTCATGACCTGGCAACACCATGGAGTGGCGCAGATCGAACTCGGTGGTAAAGGCGCTGGTGCCGTTGGCGGCAATGGTGAAGGCGTCCAGCTTGAGCTCGTTACTGGGCACTTCCAGCGGCTTGATCACCCCGTCATCCTGTAACACATAGGAGTAGGGGGTGCCGTCGGCAAACTGGTTTTCTGATTTGGTCCCATCCAGGATCTCCAGCCGCATCTGGCTGTATTCACCGGCGACCACGTCCTGACTGTCCAGCAGTGGGCGGCTGTGTGATCCCTGGTAGGCCAGCAGATCGATGTAGGTAAACTGCGGGTGACCGTTGTCGTCGGAGGGGATGAGCAGGCCGAGTGGGGTACAGCCATCGTCCTCGGCACTGGTCAGGAAGCTGGCGGTACTCCAGCCCAGCTCGTTGCCGGTGACGGGATTGATGCTGATATTGGCGACGGCGATACAGACCTTCTGGACGGAATCGACCGGCGCATCGGAGAAGGCCAGGGACATCTTGGCGTTCGATGCGGGAGGCGGGTTCGGGTTGGAGTCGCTGTCATTGCCGCCACAAGCGGTCAGCAGTGCGGTCAGGCCTATCAAGATTAAGGGTTTCATGGCTTCCATTCCTGTTGGAGAGACCTTTCTACTCTAGCCGAGATGGTGAAATGGGGTAGCAGGCGAGCGCTGTGTGATGAGGGGGGCTTTGGCTAAAAAGCCAATTAAATCAATTACGAGCCTTGAATGGCACCGAGTGTTGCTGCGAAAGAGATTGTCGGAACCGACGGCGTTGCGGTGAAAAGGGGGCTGATTGGGTGCGAACCCAATCAGGCTTCCAGCAGGCGGGTGGGCCAGCCCATCTTCTGCTGGCGCTCCACCTCGAGGCGCAGCTCGCTGGCGCGCAGATAGTGTTCGTCCAGCCAGCCTTTGGGCAGGGTCAGGGTCAGCGCTTCTTCATCGGCCTGCAACAGGAAGCTGGGCACAGTGCCCTGGGTGCGACGCATGCAGAGGATGAGCGAGATGCGCAGGATGCGGGCCAGCCGGATCGCCTGGCGGCCGGTGACGGCGCCCTGCTTCTCCAGGGTGTCCAGCTTGAATTCGTCCCGCTGGTTGAACAGCAGGGCCGACAACAGCTTCTTCTGGGCTGGCGTGAAGCCCGGCATGTCGATGTTGTCGATGATGTAGGCGGCGTGTTGCGGTGCCTTCTTGTACTCGATGCAGAGGCCGATCTCGTGCAGCAGGGCCGCATAGCGCAGGATCGGGCGCCCGTAACGTTTGGAGAGGCGCCAGGCCGGTTGCAGCTGGTTGAACGCCTCGATGGCGGTGTCGCGCACCCGCTCGGCGTGCTCCTTGTCCAGCTGATAGCGGCTGATCAGGCTGTCGGCGGTGCGATCCCGGGCATCACAGTCGTGGTTGTTGCCGAGCAGGCCGTAGATCAGACCCTCCCGCAGCGCCCCGCCCGCGAGCGTCATGCTCTCTATGCCCAGAGTCTCGAAGATGGCGATCAGGATGGCGAGGCCGGAGGGGAACACGGTCAGCCGCTCGGCCGCAAGCCCTTCCAGCTGCAGCCGATCCAGCCGGCCACAGGCGATGGCCTGACCCATCAGCTCCTGCAATTTCGGCAGGGTGACCCGCTCGCTCTTGCCCTGCGCCAGCATGATCTCCTGCAGCGCCTGTACGGTGCCGGAGGCACCGACACAGGTACGCCAGCCCAGGGCGCGGTAATCCTCCGCGACAGGTGCCATCACCGCCTTGGCGGCGGCGATGGCCTGGTTGAAGCGGGTCTCGCTCAGCTCGCCGTCACCGAAGTGATTGTTGAGCCAGGTGACGCAGCCCATGTGCAGGCTGTTGAGCAGCTTCGCCTCGCTGTGCTCGCCGATCACCAGCTCGGTGCTGGCACCGCCGATGTCGATCACCAGTCGGTTGCCTTCCCCGGCGGAGGTCCAGGAGACCCCCTCGTAGATGGTCTTGGCCTCTTCCTCGCCCGAGATGATCTCGATGCTGTGGTTGAGCACCCGCTCGGCTTCGCTCAGGAACTCGTCGACGTTGGTGGCAAGCCGCAAGGTGGCGGTACCCACCACCCGGATGTTGTCGGAGGGGATGTCCTGCAACTGCTCGGAGAACAGCCGCAGGCAGTCCCAGCCCCGTTCCATGGCGGCGCGGCTGAGACGAAATTCCGGGTCGAGACCGGCGGCGAGGCGCACCTTGCGCTTGACCTTGGTGACGGTGCGCAGGGCACCGGCGACCTCGCGCACCACCAGCATGTGAAAGCTGTTGGAGCCGAGGTCGATGGCGGCATAGAGCGGCGAGTTGTGCAACTGGGCCCGGTCCCTTAGTTTTTGCGGGGCGGGCGACGGCGGTTGTTGCTGTTGCCACCACCCTGGCGATCCCGCATGTTGCGGTTCACCGGCTGGCGGTTGCGGAACACCCGTTTCGGGGCGGTCACGTCATCCAGCAGCGACTCGCGATCATACTTGCTGACCGGGATGGGGTGATGGATGTACTCCTCGATGGCCGGCAGGTTGAAGGCATAGTCTTCACAGGCCAGGCTGATGGAGTGACCGCTCTTGCCGGCACGACCGGTACGACCGATACGGTGTACATAGTCTTCGGCATCGTCGGGCAGGTCGTAGTTGAAGACGTGGGTCACGTCCGGGATGTGCAGACCACGGGCGGCCACGTCGGTGGCGACCAGGACGTCCAGCGTTCCCTTGGTGAACTCTTCCAGAATCTTCATCCGCTTCTTCTGCGGCACGTCACCGGTCAGCAGGCCGACCCGGTGGCCGTCGTTCTCCAGCCACGCATGCACGTCTTCACAGACATGCTTGGTGTTGGCGAAGACGATGGCTTTCTCCGGCCACTCCTCTTCCATCAGGGAGAGCAGCAGCAGCATCTTGTCTTCGTTGGAGGGGTAGAACAGCTCCTCCTTGATGCGTACGCCCGTCATCTGTTCCGGTTCGATTTGCACGTGTTCCGGGTGGTTCATGTGCTCGTAGGCCAGCTCCTGCACGCGCAGGGAGAGGGTGGCGGAAAACAGCATGCTCAGGCGCTCGGTGGCCGGCGGCATGCGACGGAACAGGAAGCGGATGTCCTTGATGAAGCCGAGATCGAACATGCGATCCGCTTCGTCCAGCACCACGACCTGGATGCTGCCAAGATCGATGACCTTGGACTTGAAGTAGTCAATGATGCGACCCGTGGTGCCGATCAGGATGTCGACACCCTGTTCCAGCACGGCCAGCTGCTTGTCGTAGCCTTCGCCGCCATAGGCGAGACCGAGCTTCAGACCGGTGGAGGCGGACATGCCTTCAGCGTCGTTGTAAATCTGGACGGCCAGCTCACGGGTAGGTGCCAGTATGATGGCGCGCGGCTGATTGATCAGGCGCGGCTGGGTCAACGGGTGGGTCAGCAAATAGTTGAAGGTCGCTGCCAGGAAGGCGAGGGTCTTGCCGGTTCCCGTCTGGGCCTGACCGGCGAGGTCATGGCCTTCTACCAGCAGTGGCAGAGACAGTGCCTGGATGGGCGTGCAATAGTGAAATCCCTTTGATTCCAGACCAGCCAGAACTTCGGGTTCGAGGCCCATTTGGGCGAATTTTTCGGTCGTAAGGTGTGTTTTGCTCATGGCGGTAGGTTATCAGGTTAGGCTTGCAATAATAAACAGGATCATTTCAAATAGGGCAACTATTGCCTTTGTTGATCCATCAATAAAGCCTTAATTACTGACTGGAGTTGGAGATGAGTGACAAGATTGTTCAGCTGAGCGATGCCAGCTTCGAGGCCGATGTAATCAAAGCCGACAGCCCCGTTCTGGTCGATTTCTGGGCTGAATGGTGCGGTCCGTGCAAGATGATTGCCCCGATCCTGAACGAAGTCGCCCAAGAATATGCCGGTCGCGTGACCGTGGCGAAATTGAACATCGATCATAACGCCGACACTCCGCCCAAGTATGGCATTCGCGGTATCCCGACCCTCTTGCTGTTCAAGAATGGCGAAGTGGCAGCGACCAAGGTCGGTGCCCTGTCCAAGACTCAGCTGAAAGAGTTCCTGGACGGTAACCTGTAATAATCAAGAAGGAGCGCATTGCAATAATGCGCTCCTTGTGTTTTATCACCTAGACGCTCATCCCGATTGGTGCTAGCTTATCGTTCGTTTGCTAACCATTTTGCCCGACTCCTTAACAACAGCCTGGCAAGTCAAATCCGATTAGTATCAATCCAGCAGACTGTCTCCTCATTTCAATCCTTGCTTACAGACTCTCACCACTATGAATCTGACTGAATTAAAGAACACTCCTGTGTCCGAGCTGGTCAAGCTTGGCGAATCCATGGGGTTAGAAAATCTGGCTCGGGCCCACAAGAAAGACATTATCTTCGCGATCCTCAAGGCGCACGCCAAGGGTGGTGAGGATATCTTTGGCGACGGTGTGCTGGAAATCCTGACCGACGGCTTCGGCTTCCTGCGTAGCGCAGACGGCTCCTATCTGGCCGGCCCGGACGACATCTACGTCTCCCCGAGCCAGATCCGTCGCTTCAACCTGCGTACCGGCGATACCGTTTCCGGCAAGATCCGACCCCCGAAAGAGGGCGAGCGTTACTTCGCGCTGCTCAAGGTCAACGAGGTCAACTATGACCGTCCGGAAAACGTCCGCAACAAGATCCTGTTCGAAAACCTGACGCCGCTGCATGCCAATGAACGTCTGCGCATGGAGCGGGGCAACGGCTCGACCGAAGACATCACCGCGCGCGTACTGGACCTGGCATCCCCCATCGGTAAAGGCCAGCGTGGCCTGATCGTGGCGCCGCCCAAGGCCGGTAAGACCATGCTGCTGCAGAACATCGCCCAGAGCATCGCTTACAACCACCCGGACTGTGAGCTCATCGTCCTGCTGATCGACGAGCGTCCGGAAGAAGTGACCGAGATGCAGCGTATGGTGAAGGGTGAAGTGATCGCCTCCACCTTCGACGAGCCAGCATCCCGTCACGTCCAGGTTGCCGACATGGTGATCGAGAAGGCCAAGCGTCTGGTCGAGCACAAGAAGGACGTGGTGATCCTGCTGGATTCCATCACCCGTCTGGCCCGTGCCTACAACACCGTCATCCCCTCATCCGGCAAGGTACTGACCGGTGGTGTGGATGCCAACGCCCTGCACAGACCCAAGCGTTTCTTCGGCGCCGCCCGTAACGTTGAGGAAGGCGGCAGCCTGACCATCATCGCGACCGCGCTGGTCGACACCGGCTCCAAGATGGATGAAGTCATCTACGAAGAGTTCAAGGGTACCGGCAACATGGAACTGCACCTCTCGCGCAAGATCGCCGAGAAGCGCGTCTACCCGGCCATCGACATCACCCGCTCTGGCACCCGCAAGGAAGAGTTGCTGACCGCGCCGGATGAGCTGCAGAAGATGTGGATACTGCGCAAGATCATTCACCCCATGGGCGAGATCGACAGCATCGAGTTCCTGATCGACAAGCTGGCAGCCACCAAGACCAACGACGAGTTCTTCGATTCCATGAAGCGTCAGCAGAAGTAACTGCGCCGAAGACGTCGAAGAATGCCAAAACCGCGGCCCAGGTCGCGGTTTTTGTTTATCTATTTCCCGGTTGCCTTAGTAGTATGTGAGGCCTCGATGTCACAAGGATAGGGACGTCATGAAGCTGGTATTCCTGATCTGGCTCGGCTGGCTGATGGCCAGCCCGGTGCAGGCCGATTCACTGCCACAGCCGCAGGCTCAGCTGGTGGCGGATGAGGGCCTGCAGGGGCATGTCGATTATCTGAATAGTCGCCTGCGACTGGGGCAGTTTGCCGCCATGGATTCCCTGCTCAAGACGCTGACCCTGGGGCAGCGGGAGTTCCTGCTGCACCGGCTGCTGAGCGGCCTCAAGTCGGCGGGGGCGCCGACCCCGGCGCTGCTGGCCTGGGTGCGGGAGCAGGCCGCCAAGGCACCGCTGTGGCTGGTGGAGGGGGAGGTGGACGGTTTCCTGGTCCAGCTGCCCGCCTATGACTTTGCCGCCGAGGCCAGGCTGGTGCTCAGCCACTGGCAGCAGCTGGCCTGGCAGGACAACTACCGTCAGCTGCTGGAGCAGAACAGCTTTGACTTCAAGCAGCTCTACTACAGCCGCAATCAGGAGCTGGCGCAACAGCAGCAGGCGTTGCTGGCCGTGCTCGATGATCAGCCCACCCCCGTGCTCAGGCGCGAGGCCAAGCGACTGGCCTCCTTACCCCTCTTCCTGCCGGACAACCAGCTGTTGCTGCACCTCATCGATCGGACCGGCGACCCCGCGCTCTATCAGAAGCTGTGGCGCCAACCGGCGGATCACGACAGCCTGGCGGCCCTGCACAGCATCAGCCGTTTCTATCGAGGCCAGGAGGCGAGCGATCTGCTGATCGCCGCCAGCCGCAACGACCGCCTGATTATCCCCGCCCTGCACCAGCTCAGTCAGCTCTCGCCGCTGCCCGACACGGCCCAGCAGTATCTGCTGGCCGAACTCGGCAAGCACCAATATGGCGGGCTGGTGGCCGGCCTGCTGCTGCAGATGGACGAACCCAGGCTGCTGGCCCAGCTGGCGGATCGCCTCACCCGGCAGGAGCAGCGTCACGGCCTGGCCGTCATGCTGCCCGATACGGGTACACTGGATGCGCGACCGGGGTTATAATGCCCCACCGCCTGAACACAGGGTACCCGCATGAAATACAAGGACTTGCGTGATTTCATCGCGCAGCTGGAACAAACCGGACAGCTCAAGCGCATCAGTCGCGAGATAGACCCCTATCTGGAGATGACCGAGATCAGCGATCGCACCCTGCGTGCGGGTGGCCCGGCCCTGTTGTTCGAGAATCCCAAGGGCTACAGCATGCCGGTGCTGACCAACCTGTTCGGCACCCCGGATCGGGTCGCCATGGGCATGGGCCAGCCCAACGTCGGCGCCCTGCGCCAGGTGGGGACCTGGCTCTCCTACCTGAAGGAGCCTGAGCCGCCCCGCGGCCTCAAGGAGCTGATGGAGAAGCTGCCGATCTTCAAGCAGGTGCTCAACATGCCGACCAAGCGGCTCTCCTCCGCCCCCTGCCAGCAGATCGTGCTGGAAGGGGAGGCGGTCGACCTGGATCAGATCCCGATCCAGCACTGCTGGCCCGGCGATGTGGCCCCCCTGGTGACCTGGGGGCTGACCATCACCCGCGGCCCCTACAAGAAACGCCAGAACCTCGGCATCTATCGCCAGCAGAAGATCGGCAAGAACAAGCTGATCATGCGCTGGCTGGATCACCGTGGCGGCGCCATCGATTTTCGCGAGTGGCAGGAGGCCCACCCGGGTGAGCGTTTCCCGGTAGTGGTGGCGCTCGGCGCCGATCCTGCGACCATACTCGGCGCCGTGACGCCGGTGCCGGACACCCTCTCCGAATACGCCTTCGCCGGCCTGCTGCGCGGCAGCCGCACCGAGGTGGTGAAGGCCCTGAGTTGTGAGCTCGAGGTGCCCGCCAGCGCCGAAATCGTGCTGGAAGGTTATCTGGAGCCGGGGGAGATGGCGCCGGAGGGCCCCTATGGGGATCACACCGGTTACTACAACGAGGTGGACGAGTTCCCGGTGTTTACCATCACCCACATGACCATGCGCCGTGATGCCATCTATCACAGCACCTACACCGGCCGTCCACCCGATGAACCCGCGGTGCTGGGGGTGGCGCTGAACGAGGTGTTCGTGCCGCTGCTGCAGAAGCAGTTCCCCGAGATAGTGGACTTCTACCTGCCGCCGGAGGGTTGCTCCTACCGGATGGCGGTGGTGACCATCAAGAAGCGCTACCCCGGCCATGCCAAGCGGGTGATGCTGGGGGTCTGGTCCTTCCTGCGCCAGTTCATGTACACCAAGTTCGTGATCGTCTGCGATGACGACATCAACGCCCGCGACTGGAAGGATGTGATCTGGGCCATCACCACCCGCATGGACCCGGCGCGGGACACCACCCTGATCGAGCACACGCCGATCGATTACCTCGACTTCGCCTCACCAGTCTCGGGGCTCGGCTCCAAGATGGGGCTGGATGCCACCAACAAGTGGCCGGGGGAGAGCAATAGGGAGTGGGGTCAGCCCATAGTCCAGGATGCGGCGGTGACCGCGAAGATCGACGGGATCTGGGACGAGCTGAATATTCTCGGCTGATCCCGCGCCTCCACGGCGGCGCGACGCAAAAGAGCGGTATTCGCCGACCGAATTGGGTATTCTCGACTGACCGGACCAGATCGCTGGTCGCCAGAACACAGTGAATCAATGAGCGAAAGCGGGCCGAGCGAGCCCGTCACAAGGACCAGAATGCAACGTATCAAGTGCCGCGTAGAGGAACTGCGCGAATATGTCGACACCATCTGGCATGTGGCCCTGGCGCCGCAGCAAGAGGTCAGCTTCAAGCCGGGCCAGTATCTGCTGGTGGTGATGAGCGACTCGGACAAGCGTCCCTTCTCCATCGCCAACTCGCCGACCCGCTCCGGTGTGCTGGAGCTGCAGATCGGCGCCACCCCGGAGAACGCCTACGCCGGCCAGGTGCTGGCGCGCATGCGCGAACAGGGCGAGATCGAGATCGAGCTGGCGGCGGGCAAGGCCTTCCTGCGGGACAGCTCGCCCCGCCCCCTGATCCTGATGGCAGGCGGCACCGGCTTCTCCTATGCCCGCTCCATCCTGGAGTATCTGATAGCGACCGGCAGCAAGCGCCCGGTGTTCTGCTACTGGGGCGTGCGTCAGGCGCACTGGCTCTACGAGCAGACGCAGATGCAGCAGTGGGAGCGCGACTATGCCCCGCTCACCTTCGTGCCTGTGGTGCAGGAGCCGGAGGCCGATTGGACCGGCAAGACCGGGCTGGTGCACAAGGCCATCATGGACGACTTCGTCAGCCTGCATGACTACGACATCTATGTGGCGGGTCGCTTCGAGATGGCGGGTGCGGCGCGGGAGGAGTTCAAGGTACTGGGCGCCGAGCCGGAGCGGATCTTCGGCGACGCCTACGAGTTCATCTAAAGCGTTCCTTCGCAGCAGAAACAACAAACCCCAGCCTGGCTGGGGTTTGTTTTATGTGCCGGTAAGGCCGACGGGTCGGCGACACCGGCGGACATCGCGCCGGCTTACTCGCCCTTGGCGCCGAGCTGCTGTTCCAGCTGGGCCAGCTTGGCCTCGAGGGCGGTCAGCTTCTCCCGGGTGCGCAGCAGCACCTTGGTCTGTACGTCAAACTCCTCGCGGCTGACCAGATCCAGCTTGTTCAGCTGGGCCTGCAGCACCTGACGGGTCTTCTTTTCCACCTCTTCACCCATGCTGCGAATGCCGGGCGGCAGGGCGTTCTGTACCTGTTTGGCGATCTCTTCCAGTTTCTTCGGGTCGATCATGGGGTTCTCCTTAAGCAATGACGCCATTCTACCGACAAATCTGCCTCTTTGCCGAGATCGGGGCGGCTTTTTGCGTCCCAGGACTTAACAGGCTCTGGTCGGGTCTGGTGATGCCAGGGATGCTGCTACCCTCTGGCGCCAGGGTCCAATTCCATTTCCTTGATGTTGTACACAAAAAAATCAGATCAGATGACCGACCAGAGGCTTATTAATTGTTGCGTTGCTGTTAAGATGTTTCGGTCGGGTTTGGACCCTACCCCGTCAGGCTCATCATGGATAACAACATAAAAGAGATAAGGATATGAAAAAAAAGCTAATTTATGCAGCTGTCGTCAGTGCACTGCTGAGCGGTTGTGGTGGCAGCGACGATAAAGAAGGCGATACCTCGAGCTATCTCGATTACCTGCTGAGTGGCTCCAATGCGGTGCGCCCCAGCGCCCTGGCCGCCCGTGCCTCCGACGGTACCCTGAAATTCTCCACCGAGACCGCCGATCTCTCCAACCCGGTCTCCGCACTCTCTACCCTGGATGGCTGGTCCACGACCCAGGCGATCCAGATCGTGCCCGTGACGGCATCCGGCATCACGGTCAAGGCGCCGACGGCCGCCGAATTCGGTGCCGCCGTCGCACCGCTCTATCTGCTGGAGCTGACCTTCGACAGCGCGGCACTGCGCCCGAGTGGCGTGAAGAAGGTGCTGACCTACGGCGTGGACTTCGTGGTGGCCGAGTCAGCCGGCAAGCTGAACCTGGTGCCGCTCAAGCCCCTCAGCCCCTCCTCCTATTACATGATAGTGGCCACGGATACGCTCAACGACAGCAGCGGCACCCCGCTCAAGGCCGGCAGTGATTACAGCAACTACAAGAGCAATGCCGGCAGCACCGCCCAGGAGCAGTCCATCAACGGTCTGATCACCCTGCAGGAAGGGCTGTTCAAGGCCGCCACCGGCATCACCAGCGACCACGTGATCTTCTCCGACTGGTTCGGTACCCAGTCCGGCGCCGATGTGCTGGTGGCGGTGAAGGGGGCTGCGGCCTCTGTGCTGAAGAGCAGCCCGACCCTGGATGCGGCCGTGCTGTGGAAAGAGGATGCCAAGGGCAATACCAGTCTGCCCGGCACCTACACCCTGGGCGTGGCCAGCCACGACAGCTTCCTGACCAAGCTGGAGGCCGAACAATTCCTGCCGCAGGAGCAGAAGGATGCGCTGGCCGCCGCCTTCGGCACCGGCACCCCGCTCAACGGCCTGGCCCAGATCACCCAGGTCTACACAGGAGCGGTCAAACTGCCCTACTTCCTCTCCTCACCGGCCACCGCCGGTTCCTGGGACAAGGCCAGGACCCAGTCCTGGCACGGTGCCATCCCCAGCCTGTACGCCATCGCCAACGCGCTGAAGGCCGGTGACAGCGAGGTGATCGCCGGTCTGGTGGGCGCCGGGGTGGATCCGGCCCTGCTGGGTGAGCTGATCGCCGATCCGAGCCGTCAGGCCGAGCTGCTGGTCGAGGCGAGCAAGCTGATCGGGGTGACCCTCACCTCCGGTGGCAAGGCGCTGGACGCCGAGATGAACATAGGCCGCTTCAACCCGCTGCCGGCGCTGGAAGAGGTGCAGTCCGTGCCGATGCGCATCTTCGCCAAGGACGCGCTCAACACCATCACCGACGTGATCATCTATCAGCACGGCGTCACCTCGGTGAAGGAGAACGCCTACGCCCTGGCGCTGGGCCAGATTGCGGCTGGCGCCAAGGCGGGCAAGAAGGTGGCGCTGGTGGTGATCGATCACCCGCTGCACGGTGAGCGCGGCTATGCCCTGAGCGGCAGCATGGCGACCGTGACCACCCCGGACAACCCGACCCCCTATCTGAACCTGAGCTACCTGACGGTGGCGCGGGACAACCTGAAACAGAGCGTGGCGGATCTGCTGGGCCTGCGCCTGGCGGTCGGTCTGGCCAACGCCAAGGGCGCGCTGGGCGGCGCCGGCGTCAAGGTGCACTTCCTGGGTCACTCTCTGGGGGCCATTGCCGGTGCCAGCCTGCTGGCGGTGGCCAACCAGTCCATCGGCAGTCCTCAGGCGGATGCCCTGTTCAAGTTCGACACCGGCGGCCTGGCCATGCCGGGTGGCGGCATAGCCCCGCTGCTGCTCAACTCGCCGACCTTCGGTCCGACGATCCAGATGAGCGTGCTGACCAGCGGCAGCCCTGAGCTGAAGTCGGCCTTCACCGCCTATGCGCCGAGCTGCAAGACGGCGGTCGCCAGCTGCTTCGTCAACGAGTTCCTGCCGAGCCTGGACGCCGCCACTCAGGCCACCGCGGCCGGCACTGTGCAGAGCTACAACTTCGCGGCCCAGTCGGTGCTGGATTCGGCTGACCCGATCAACCTGGCGCGGGGCATCAAGGCGGACTTCCCGCTGTTTGCCACCGAGATCGTCGGAGATGGCGCCCTGAGCCTGCCGGATCAGGTGATCCCGAACAGCATAGCGACCGCCCCGCTGGGTGGTACCGAGGCGCTGTTCAAGGTGCTGGCGCTGCAACCGCTGACTGCCAGCGGCGCGGCCAACCACCACGCGGCTCGCTTCGTGGCGGGGGGCCACAGCTCGCTGCTGGCACCGGATGAGAACTTCGATCCGACCGGTGCTGTGACCACGGAGATGCAGACCCAGTTCGGCAGCTTCTTCATGAGCGGCGGCACCGGGGTCATGGTGACCGACGCCACCCTGCTCAAGCAGTAAGCCAGTCGGCCAATAAAAAACGCCGCCCCTCGGGGCGGCGTTTTGTTTTGTAACGCGGAGACAACGGCGGAAGGCTGTCCGCAAACGGCTCAGGCCGGTCTGTGGTGCCGATCCAGCCAGCCTTGCAGCAGGCCCACCAGCAGACCCGTCAGATGGGCGATGTTGGCGGCGGTGTAGCTGCCGAGCAGGTCGAAGAAAACGACTCAGGCCGGTCTGTGGTGCCGATCCAGCCAGCCTTGCAGCAGGCCCACCAGCAGGCCCGTCAGGTGGACGATGTTGGCGGCGGTGTGGCTGCCGAGCAGGTCGAAGAAAACGACTCAGGCCGGTCTGTGGTGCCGATCCAGCCAGCCTTGCAGCAGGCCCACCAGCAGACCCGTCAGATGGGCGATGTTGGCGGTGCGGGTGCCGAGCAAGTCGAAGAAGCCGAGTACCATCCAGAACAGCATGAAGCCCATCAGCGCCGGCGGCAGGCTGAGGCCGCAGGCCGGCTGCAGCTTGCTGCGCAGCCAGCAGTAACCGAGCAGGGCATAGACCACCCCGGAGAGGCCGCCAAACAGCGGGCCGCTCATGAAGAACTCGGCCACGTTGGGCAGGGCCGCTCCCACCACGAGTAGGATGAACAGTTTGCCGCTGCCGAGGCGCTGCTCGATCTGCCCCCCCAGATACCACCACCACAGCAGGTTGAACACCAGGTGCAGCACCGAGAAATGGATGAAGGCCGGGGTGATGTAGCGCCACGCCTGCCAGTCGGTGAACTGGGCCAGGGTCGGGTGGAACGCCAGCTGATCGAAGATGGGCAGGCCTATGGCATCGAGGGCGTAGATGGCCAGACAGGCGACTATGACGATCAGGGTCAGCGGCCCCGCCTGATGCAGGAAGTCGGTGACGGGATCCGTCATCCCCTTGCTGTAGTCGATGCGGGCATCCGCCCGACCTGATTGCCAGGAGGCCTCCATGTAGCGGGGATGGTTGGGATCGCTCAGGAAGCGCTTCACCTCTTGCTGGGCCTGGGCGAGGCGCTGCTCATCCGCCAGCCAGACCGAGACGCCGAGCTCGGACTGGGTCAGCTCGCACGACATGCCGAGGGTGGCGAGATAGTCCACCAGCGCCTGGGCCATGCGGGCGTCGTCGAGCACCAGCAGCTGGATCATGCGTCGCCCGCCTGGATGGGGAACTCCTTGCGCCAGGCCTCGAAGCCGCCATCCAGGCTGTAGACCTGATCATAGCCCTGTTGCAGCAGATACTGGGCCGCCCCCTGGCTGCTGTTGCCGTGGTAGCACATCACTATCACTGGGGTGTCGAAGTCCACCTCGTTCATGAAGCGCACCAGGCTGCCATTGGTGAGGTGGAAGGCGCCGACCGCATGAGCGGTCTCGAATGACTGGGGATCGCGAATATCCACCAGACGGGCGTCACCGGCACTGAGCTTCTGGTGGGCATCCTGGGCACTGATATGGGCAAACTGGTCCATTAACCTGTCCTGTGAATAGATGATTGATGCCCAGTTTACCGCAAGCCGCGGCCCGCGCTAAGCCCGCAATGCGCTCCGTCGCCCCTCATCGGCAGGGGCTGCGCAATTTTCTTCAATACCCCCAGGCGGTGGCTCGGTAGGGTGGCGCTGTGTCACCTCAAGGAGTCCTCTTCATGGAAATGAGTCTGTTACTGTCGATGACCGGGTTTGCGCTGGCCATGTCCATCTCTCCCGGCCCGGTCAATCTGGTCGCCCTTGGCGCGGGGGCCAGGTACGGCTTCCACGCCAGCCTGCGTCACGTGGTGGGGGCGACGCTGGGCTTCATCCTGCTGCTTCTGCTGATGGGGCTCGGGCTGAGCGGGGCCCTGGTGCAATGGCCCATGGCGGCCGGTGCCCTGCGCTGGGGCGGGATCCTCTTCCTCTGCTACATGGCCTGGCAGCTGATGGTGGATGAGGGGAGCCTGGGGCACGGCGGCGGGGTGCCACCCTCCTTCCTGTACGGCGCCCTGATGCAATGGCTCAACCCCAAGGCCTGGCTGGCGGCCAGCATGGGGATGGGGGCCTATGGGGCCGTCGGCGGGGTGGGGCAGATAGTCCTGTTCACCACCCTCTATCTGGTGATCTGCCTCGGCTCCATCGCCTGCTGGGCCTATGTCGGCAGCCGGCTGCAGGAGGCGCTGCTGTCGCCCAGCCGGCTGCGCTGGTTCAACCGGACCATGGCTCTGCTGCTCTTACTCAGTGCCGGTTACCTGGGGCTGGCTGCCTGACGGCTGAGCTGCAGCTGGTATTGGCCCGGGGTGGCGGCGACCCGGCGCTTGAACTGGCGCTGGAAGTGCGCCTGATCGGCAAAGCCGCTGGCCAGCGCCACCTCGGCCAGGGACTGGCCCTGTCTGAGCAGGGGGCGGGCGTGGCGAATACGGTGATCGATCAGGTAGGCGTGAGGGGTCATGCCATAGTGGCGGGCGAAGCTGCGCACCAGGTGGGAGGGGGTGATGCCGGCCACGGCGCTCAGCTCGGCCAGGGTGAGGGGGCGGGTGCAGTCGTCACGGATCAGCTCGGCGGCCCGTTGCAGGTGCAGCGGCGGGCGATCATCCCAGCTGGCAGGCGTCAGCCTGGCCAGCAGCTGGTGGCTGAACCGCTGGCAGGCCACCTCCTTGGCAAGGGGATCCGCATCTTGTACCAGCTGGTGGTGCAGCAGTTGCAATGCTTGGTACAGCAGGGGGTCCCGGCTTGCCGTCATGTCGAAGGGGCGAAACTCGGAGCCCAGGCCCGCCTCTTCCTGCTGGCCACGCAGCCAGTCGAGATCGAGGTAGAACATCAGATAGGACCAGGGCTGATCCGCGATGGCGTTGCAGGCATGCACCTCTTCCGGGTTCATCAGCACCAGGCTGCCGCGGCTTACCTCCTGCCTGCTGCGTTGGTTGAGGTAGTAGCTGTGGCCACCGGTGATGGCGCCGATGGAGAAGTGGGCGTGGCTGTGCTTGTCGTAGCAGACGCGGCGGCCATCCTGCACCGCTCGCGCCTCGATAAACGGCAGGGCCGGGTCGCACCAGAAGTGGTGACGATCCGGTACGACTGCGGCCCCGTTCATGTCGGGTTAGCCGCCGAGATAGGCCTGCCGTACCGCCGGGTTCGCGAGCAGGGCGGCGCCTGTGTCTTGCAGCACCACCCGGCCGTTCTCCAGCACATAGCCTCTGTCCGCCAGCTTGAGCGCCTGGTTGGCGTTCTGCTCCACCAGGAAGATGGTCATGCCCTTCTGGCGCAGCTGCTCTATGGTGTCGAAGATCTGCTGGATGATGATGGGGGCCAGCCCCAACGAGGGCTCGTCCAGCAGCAGCAGACGCGGCTTGCTCATCAGGGCGCGGCCTATGGCCAGCATCTGCTGCTCGCCGCCGGACATGGTGCCGGCCCGTTGCTCCAGCCGCTCGTGCAGCCGCGGGAACATGGTGAATACCTGATCCAGCAGGGCCGGTTGCTCGGCCTTGTCGACGAAGAAGGCACCCATCAGCAGGTTCTCCTCCACCGTCAGGCGGGCGAAGATGCGGCGCCCCTCCGGCACCACGGCGATGTCCTTGCGCATGATGCGGGCCGTGGTGAGGGAATTTATCTGCTCCCCCTCGAACCAGATGCTGCCGCTGCTGGGCTTGGGTTCACCGCACAGCGTCATCAGCAGTGTGGTCTTGCCGGCGCCGTTGGCGCCGATCAGGGTGACTATCTCTCCCTCCTTCACCTCGACGCTGACGTCGTGCAGCGCCTGGATCTTGCCGTAGTGGGTCGATACGTTGCGAAGTTCTAACATCATGACTCCTAGGATTCGCCCAGATAGGCCTTGATCACGGCCGGGTTGTTGCGGATCTCGTCCGGCTTGCCATGGGCCAGCGGGGTGCCCTGGTTGACCACGAAGATGCGGTTGGAGATCTCCATCACCAGCTTCATGTCGTGCTCGATCAGCAATACCGAGACGCCAAACTCGTCCCTCAGGTTGGAGATGAGTTCGTTGAGCTCATCCGTCTCGTGCGGGTTGAGGCCGGCGGCCGGTTCATCCAGCATCAGCAGATCGGGCCTGGTCGCCATGCAGCGGGCGATCTCGAGCCGGCGCTGCTGGCCATAGGCCAGGTTGCCGGCGGCGCGATTGGCGAGCTCCTTGAGGCCGACTTTCTCCAGCCAGAAGGCCGACTGCTCCAGCCCCTCCTGCTCGGCGCGGCGGAAGGCCGGGGTCTTGAACAGGCCGGCGATGAAGCCGGTGTTGAGGTGCCTGTGCTGGGCCACCAGCAGGTTCTCCACCGCCGTCATCTCCTTGAACAGGCGGACGTGCTGGAAGGTCCGCACCACCCCTTTGCGGGCGATGAGGTGGCCGGGCAACCCCTGGATCTCCTCGCCCTTGTAGCGGATGGTGCCGCCGCTCGGGCGGTAGAAACCGGTCAGGCAGTTGAAGATGGTGGTCTTGCCCGCGCCGTTGGGGCCAATGATGGAGATCACCTCGCCCCTGTCCACATCCAGCTTGACGCCGTTGACCGCCAGCAAGCCGCCGAAGCGCATCGACAGATCAGAGACGTCGAGCAACTTGTTGTTTGTATTGTTCAGGTTGCTCATTTTCGTAGCTCCAGGTGAGGACGACTCATCGGCAGCAGTCCCTGCGGCCGCCAGATCATCATGAACACCATCAGCAGACCGAACATCAGCATGCGGTACTCGTTGAATTCACGGGCCAGCTCCGGCAACACCGTCATCACTATGGCGGCCAGCACCACCCCGATCTGGGAGCCCATGCCGCCCAGCACCACGATCGCAAGGACTATGGCCGACTCGATGAAGACGAAGGACTCCGGGCTGATGAAGCCCTGGCGGGAGGCGAAGAAGCTGCCGGCGAAGCCCGCGAAGCAGGCGCCTATGGTGAAGGCGGTCAGCTTGATGATGGTGGGATTGAGGCCAAGGGATTTGCAGGCGATCTCGTCTTCCCGCAAGGCTTCCCAGGCACGTCCCAACGGCATGCGCAGCAGACGGTTGATGACGAACAGGGTGGCGACCACCAGCAGCAGCGCCATCAGGTAGACGAAGATGACCTTGTGGTTCGCGTTGTAGGTGATGCCGAAGAAGTCGTGGAAGGTGCCAAAGCCCCCATCCTTGACGGTGCGGTTGAACTCCAGCCCGGCCAGGGTGGGCTTGGGAATGCCGGAGATGCCGTTCGGGCCACCAGTTAGACTGGTCAGGTTGTTGAGCAGGATGCGGATGATCTCGCCAAAGCCCAGGGTGACGATGGCCAGATAGTCACCGCGCAGCCGCAGCACCGGGAAGCCGAGCAGGAAGCCGAAGGTGGCCGCCATCAGGCCGGCGATGGGCAGGCACTCCCAGAAGCTCAGCCCGAAGTAGGTGTTGAGCAGGGCATAGGTGTAGGCGCCGACCGCGTAGAAGCCGACGTAACCGAGATCCAGCAGGCCGGCGAGGCCCACCACCACGTTCAGGCCGAGCCCCAGCATGATGTAAATCATGGTGAGGGTGGCCAGATCGACGGCGCCGCGCGACGCCATGAAGGGCCAGCTCACCGCGAACAGCAGCACCAGGATGGCGGTGATGTTGTAGAGGCGTGGCGCTTCCTCAGGGCTCGGCAGCACCAGCTTGGTGAAGCCGACGGAGAAGCCACTGATGGAGGCCTGGAACAGTCGGCTGATCTGGCCGCGCATCAGCTGGAACCAGAACACCAGGGCGGCGCCCCCCAGCAGCCAGGCCAGCGACACGTCGAGCCGGCTCACCACCAGCAGGCGGGAGCCATCGGTCTCGAGCTTGAAGCCGAGCAGCCAGAAGGAGAGCACCAGCAGCATCAGGCTGGCGACGCAGGCATGGATGAATTGACGTTTCATCAGACTTTCTCCACTTCCGGGCGACCCAGGATGCAGCCGATAGACATGAACAGCGGCATCAGATAGGTGATAGGCACTTGAATAAATTGACGTTTCATACCTTCTCGACCTCCGGGCGACCCAGGATGCCGGTAGGCATGAACAACAGCACGAAGATGAGCAGGGCGAAGGCCATGACATCCTTGTACTCGGTGCTGAGGTAGCCGGCGGTGAGCGCTTCCACCACCCCCAGCAGCAGGCCGCCGATCACCGCGCCCGGGATGCTGCCGATGCCGCCCAGTACCGCCGCCGTGAAGGCCTTGAGACCGGCCATGAAGCCGAGGTAGGGGTTGATGACGCCGTAATACATGCCGAGCAGTACCCCGGCCACGGCGGCCAGGGTGGCCCCCAACACGAAGGTGATGGAGATGACAACGTGGGTGTCTATGCCCAGCAGGTTCGCCATCTTGATGTCTTCCGAGCAGGCGCGGCAGGCCCGACCCATGCGGGAGCGGCCGATGAACTGGGTCAGCGCCAGCATGGTCACGAAGGTCACCACGAAGATGATGAGCTGCATGTAGGAGAGGCTGGCCTGGAAGCCTTCCTCGCCACCCAGGGTCCAGCCCCCGGAGATCAGGGTGGGCATGGCGATATCGCGCGAGCCCTGGGCCATCCGCATCATGTTTTGCAAGAAGATCGACATGCCGATGGCTGAGATGAGGGGGATGAGGCGGTTGCCGCCCCGCAGCGGGCGATAGGCGACCCGCTCTATGGTCCAGCCATAGCTGCCGGTGATGATGATGCTGACCAGGAAGGCGCCTCCCAGCAGCAAAAAGGTGCTGTCGATGCCCATCATCGAGAGCCCGGCCATCACCATAAACGCGACATAGGAGCCGATCATGTAAACCTCGCCGTGGGCGAAGTTGATCATGCCGATGATGCCGTAGACCATGGTGTAGCCGATGGCGATCAACGCATAGGTGCTGCCTATGGTTAATCCGTTCAGCAACTGCTGAACCAGGTAGAGAAGGTGTTCGGACATACTGCGTTCCCTGTACTTGCCCGCAAAGAAAGGAGGGGCGACTCACGTCGCCCCAACCGGCAGATTACTTGAGTTGAGTGGAGGTGCCGTCGGCGTGCCACTGGAACACACCGAATTCGAAGCCTTTCAGGTCACCGTTCGGTGCCCAGGTCAGGGGGCCCATGACGGTGTCGACCGGCATGGCTTTGATGGCGGCGGCCACGGCGGCAGGGTCATCCTCACCCGCCTTGGCAATACCGGCAGCCAGGGTCTGCACCGCGGCGTAGGTGGTCCAGACGAAGGGACCGGAAGAGTCCTGACCCTTGGCCTTGAAGGCTTCTACGATGGAGGCGTTGGCGGGGACCAGGTCATATTTGTTCGGCAGGGTGACCAGCAGGCCTTCGGAACCCTGACCACCGATGGCGGAGATGTCCTTGTTACCCACCCCTTCCGGACCCATGAACTTGGCCTTCAGGCCCTTCTCGTGCGCCTGGCGCAGGATCAGGCCCAGCTCCGGGTGATAGCCGCCGTAGTAGACGAAATCGACGTTCTCTTTCTGCAGCTTGGCGATCAGGGCGGAGAAGTCCTTGTCGCCGGCGGTGATGCCTTCGAATGCCACCACCTTGACGCCCGCCTTGTCCAGGGAGGCCTTCACGCTGGAGGCGATGCCTTCACCGTACTGTTTCTTGTCGTGGATGACGGCCACGCGCTGGGGTTTTACCTGCTCGATGATGTACTTGGCGGCGGTCGGACCCTGGTCGCTGTCCAGACCAATGGTGCGCATGGTCAGCTGGTAGCCACGCTCGGTGATCTTGGGGTTGGTGGAGGCGGGGGTGATCATCAGCACGCCTTCGTCTTCATAGATGTCGGAGGCGGGCAGGGTGTTGTCGGAGCAGAGGTGGCCGACTACGAACTTGACGCCGTCGTTGATCACCTTGTTGGCGACCGCCACGGCCTGTTTGGGATCGCAGGCGTCGTCATAGACGATGGCTTCGATCTGCTTGCCCTTGATGCCGCCGGCCTTGTTGATCTGCTCGACCGCCATCTTGCCGCCGGTGAACTGCATGTCACCGTACTGGGCGACCGGACCTGTGACCGGACCGGCGATACCGATCTTGATGGTATCGGCCGCATTGGCCATGGAGACCGATCCAAACAGAGCCAAAGAAACCGCTGCCCTGACTGCCATTTTGCTCAAGTTATTCATTGATTCGTCCCTTAATCAGTGGATTGTTTCATTTTCCGTGTGCCATTCCGGACCTGTATCCCGCCAGCCCGGCAATAGATAAGGTTCTATCATTCCTCGCTGGGCAATAACAAGATGTTAAAGATACTAACCATGGAGGGGTGGCTAGTGGTTTTGTGAACTAAATAACTGATTTTTGGTTTTATATCGGAATTTAATTCCAAAATGGTCGATTAACATCTTAACAACAAGAGGTTGTTCCGATAAATGCCAGATGAAAAAACTGACGATATTTCATTCTGCGTCTGCTCTCATTTTGACCAAATTTCGTTTGCGCAAATAGAAACGACCGCCTAGATTAGCCAACATTGACAATTCGCTGGCAGCTCTCGTTAAAACCAAGCCTTTATTCGGGAAATCTGCTACTGTTCCGCCTTTGTTATTCAGGAGACCGAGATGGCAACTATTAAAGATGTCGCCTCGCGCGCAGGCGTATCCATCTCCACCGTCTCACATGTACTCAATCACACCCGTCGGGTCAGCGAAGATGCGACCCAAAAAGTGCTTGAGGCGGTGGCAGAGCTCAACTACGCGCCCAATTCGGTGGCGCGCAGCCTCAAGATCAATTCAACCAAGACCATAGGTATGTTGGTGACGACCAGCGCCAACCCCTTCTTCGCGGAAGTGGTGCGCGGGGTGGAGGCTTATTGCTTCGAGCAGGGCTACAGCCTGATCCTGTGCAATACGGAGAACCAGCCGCCCCGTCAGCAGCATTACCTGAGGATGCTGATGGAGAAGCGGGTCGATGGCCTGCTGGTGCTGGGGACCGATATCGATACCCCGCTGCGCGACATGCTGCGCATCCACAAGAATGTGCCGCAGGTGGTACTGGATTGGGGCACCGAGTGTGATTTTGCCAACGTGATCAACGACAACGCTCGCATCGGCGCGCGCATGGCCGTGCGTCATCTGCTGGAGCAGGGTCACACCGAGATCGTCTGCATCACGGGTCAGATCGACAAGCCGACCACCCAGCAGCGACTGGACGGGGTGCGCGATGCCCTGGCCGAGCAGGGCCTGACCCTGTCGGACGCTCAGATCTTCGAAGGGGACTACGAGAGCCAGAGCGGCTTCGATGCCATGCAGCGCATCCTGGCGCTCAAGCCCCGCCCGACGGCGGTGTTTGCCTTCGACGATCCCATGGCGATAGGTGCCATTTGCGCCGCCTGGGAGGCGGGGGTCAAGGTGCCGGACGACATCTCCATGATCGGCTATGACGACGTGGAGATGGCGCGCTTCTCCAGCCCGCCGCTCACCACCATTCGCCACCCCAAGGCCGAGCTCGGCCTGTTGGCGGTGCAGCAGCTGGTGAGCCGGATCCGCAACAAGGAGCTGGAAGTCGAGTCCATGACGGTACAGCCCGAGTTGATCGTCCGTCGCTCGGTCAAGTCCCTGCGCTGACCCTCCAGCGGCATCCGATGCAACGAAAAACCCCCTCCGTCAGGAGGGGGTTTTTGTTTTTGGGCGCGGCGCGGTCCTTCAGGGCTTGAGGCCGAGCCGCCTGGCGAGCCGGTGCAGGTTGCCGCCGTCCATCTCCAGCGCGCGGGCGGTGGCGGCCCAGTTGCCGTCCTGGGCCGCCAGGGTCTGCTCGAGCAGCCTGAGCTGGAAGGCGTCGGTGGCGGCGCGCAGCCCCAGGCCGGCCGGTTGCGGCAGGGCCGGCGCCTCGGCCATCTCGATCTGGGCCGGGGAGGCGCCGGCGGTCGTCAGGTTGAAGTGGTGGTTGGCGAGGGTCGGCGTCTGGCTGCCCTGTTCGGCGCGGGCCAGCACGGCGGCGCGGTGGATGGCGTGCTCCAGCTCCCGCACGTTGCCCGGCCAGTCGTGGCGATCGAGCAGTTGCAGCGTCTGGGGCTGGATGCGCAGCCGCTCCAGCCCCAGGCTGACCCGGCAGCGTTCGCAAAAATAACCGGCCAGCAGCGGAATGTCCCCCGGCCGCTCCCGCAGCGCCGGGGCGTGGATCGGGAACACGCTCAGCCGGTGATAGAGATCGGCCCGAAATTGCCCCTCCACCACCGCCTGCTTCAGATCCCTATTGGTGGCGGCCAGGATGCGCACATTGACCTTGAGCGGGGTGTCGTCGCCGATCCGCTGCAGATCGCCGTATTGCAGCACCCGCAGCAGCTTGGCTTGCAGCGGCAGGGAGAGCTCGCCAATCTCGTCGAGAAACAGGGTGCCCCGATCGGCCAGTTCGAACTTGCCCGCCCGGTTGTGAATGGCGCCGGTGAAGGCCCCCTTCACGTGGCCGAACAGCTCGCTCTCCGCCACCGATTCCGGCAGGGCGGCGCAGTTGAGGTAGACCAGCGGCGCCTTGGCGCGCAGGGAGCCCTGATGCACCGCCTTGGCGATCAGCTCCTTGCCGACCCCCGTCTCCCCCAGGATCAGCACGTTCAGCTCCGAGTTCGCCACCACATCGATCTCGTGGCGCAGCCGGGCCATGGCGGGGGAGTGACCTATCATCTCCGGCTGCCCCTGGCTGGTATGGGGGGAGGGGCTGAGCGGCTCGCTGCTCTGGCGGGCGAGCCGCTCCAGCAGCAGGGCATTGCTGAGGGCGGCGGCGGCCAGGGCCCCCACCAGCCGCAACTCCTCGTCGTTGATGCCGTCGAACTGGGCCGGGTTCATGCCGTCTATGGTCAGGGCGCCGATCAGCGCCTGATCTGAAAACAGCGGCAGGCCGACGCAGGCGTGCACCCTGAAGTCGTCGTGTTCCGGGATCAGGCCGTCATAGGGGTCGGGCAGCTGGCTGTCGGCGGGGAAGCGCACCACGTCGCCGGCTCGGGCTATGGCCTCCATGCGCGGGTGATCCTTGAGCGCGAAGCGGCGGCCCAGCACGTCCTGCATCAGGCCATCGATGGCCAGCGGGATGAACTGGCCCCCCTCGTAGCGCAGCAGGGCCGAGGCATCGGAGTGCAGCAGGCTGCGCACGCTCTGGATCAGGCGGTGAAAGCGGTCCTGATGGGAGATGCCGAGTTGCAGATCGAGGGCGATGCGCGCCAGGCTGTCGGTCGAGATCACGAGAATTGTCCAAATGACAGTGTTGTTGTGATTATGACTATATTCGGTGACTGTCTTAATGACAATGACTGTTATGCAGGTGCATTTAAAACAATGAGTTATGAGTTGGCACGTCAACTGCAATAGCGAGTTCAGTCGAACATTCGCTATGGCATTCTGAGGAACCACCGCATGAGCATTCACGTCAAAAACAACATCCACTGGGTCGGCCAACGGGACTGGGAGGTGCGCGACTTTCACGGCACCGAGTACAAGACCCACAAGGGCACCAGCTACAACAGCTACCTCATCCGCGAAGGGAAGAACGTGCTGATCGACACCGTGGATCACAAGTTCAGCCGCGAGTTCGTGCAGAACCTGGCGGCGGAGATCGATCTCGCTTCCATCGACTTCGTGGTGATCAACCACGCCGAGGAGGATCACGCCGGCGCCCTGACCGAGTTGATGGCCCGCATCCCGGGTACCCCCATCTACTGCACCCACAACGCCATCGACTCCATCACCGGCCACCATCACCACCCGGAGTGGAACTTCCAGCCGGTCAAGACCGGCGACAGCCTGGACATAGGCAACGGCAAGCAATTGGTCTTCATCGAGACCCCCATGCTGCACTGGCCCGACAGCATGATGACCTACATGACAGAAGATGCCGTGCTCTTCTCCAACGACGCCTTCGGCCAGCACTACTGCGATGAGCACCTGTTCAACGACGAGGTGGATCAGACCGAGCTGATGGAGCAGTGCCAGCGCTACTACGCCAACATCCTGACCCCCTTCAGCCCGCTGGTGACCGCCAAGATCAAGGAGGTGCTGGGCTTCAACCTGCCGGTGAGCATGGTGGCCACCTCCCACGGCATCGTCTGGCGCGAGGATCCCACCCAGATCATCCTCAAATATCTGGAGTGGGCCGATCACTACCAGGAGGATCGCATCACCCTGTTCTACGACTCCATGTCCAACAATACCCGCATGATGGCCGACGCCATCGCCCAGGGCATCCACGAGGTGGACCCCGGCGTGGCGGTGAAGATCTACAACGTGGCGCGCCACGACAAGAACGAGATCCTGACCCAGGTGTTCCGCTCCAAGGGGATACTGGTGGGCTCCTCCACCATGAACAACGTCATGATGCCCAAGGTGGCGGGCATGCTGGAGGAGATCACCGGCCTGCGCTTTAGAAACAAGCGCGCCTCGGCTTTTGGCAGCTACGGCTGGACCGGTGGCGCCGTGGACAGGATCCAGACCCGGCTGATGGACGCGGGCTTCGACATCAGCATCTCCCTCAAGGCCAAGTGGCGGCCGGATGGCTCGGCGCTGGCCGAGTGCCGCGAACATGGCCGCCAGCTCGCCCGTCAGTGGGCGCTGCACCCGCTGGAGGCGCCCCGTCCGATCACCACAACCGCCGTGCCCGCGGCCCCGGTGGTGGCTCAGGCCCCTCAAGCCGTCGCTCCGGCCGCCAGCACGCTGGACGATGACCAGAGCATGCTCTGCGTGGTCTGCCAGTGGGTCTATGACCCGGCCCTGGGCGAGCCGGATCAGCTGGTGGCGCCGGGCACCCCCTGGGCCCAGGTGCCGGACAGCTTCCTCTGCCCCGGTTGCGGCATCGGCAAGGAGGTGTTCGAACCCTGCGCGCTGGAGGCCTGCGTATGAATGCAGCAACCCTGAATGACGCTGGCACCAGCCGGGAGATTGTGGTGATCGGTAGCGGCTTCGCCGCCCAGCAGCTGGTCAAGAGCCTGCGCAAGCTGGACGGCGAGTGGCCCATCCGCCTCATCACCGCCGACAGCGGCGACGAGTACAACAAGCCGGACCTGAGCCACGTGGTGAGCCGGGGCTGCAGCGCCGCGGCCATGACCCGGCTGAGCGGCGCCGCCTTCGCCGAGCAGCAGCGCATCACGCTGCTGCCCCACTGCCCGGTGCTCGGCATAGATCCCGCCCGCCGCACCCTGTTGACCGCACAGGGAAGTTTTCCCTACAGCCAGCTGGTGCTGGCCACCGGCGCCAGCGCGGCGCGGCCCGATATGGTGGGGAGCGAATTCCTTGTCACCCTCAACAGCCAGCAGGAGTATGCCGCCGCCGAGGCATCGATCCGTCAGGCTCGCCGCATCCTGGTGCTGGGGGCGGGGCTGATTGGTTGCGAGCTGGCGATGGACATGGCGGGCGATGGTCGCGAGGTCACCTTGCTGGATCTGGCCGACAGCCCCCTCGGCACCCTGTTGCCCGCCGCCCTGACGCAGCCACTGCAGCAGGCGCTGCGCGCGCAGGGGGTGAGGCTGCAACTGGGGCTGGGCATCGCCGGGATAGACGCGCAGCCCGGCGATGGCTGGCGAGTGACCCTGAGCGACGGCCGCACCTGCGAGCAGGATCTGGTGATCGCCGCGATCGGCCTGCGGCCGAATCTGACCCTGGCCCAGGGGGCCGGGCTGGCGGTGGGGCGCGGCATACTGATCGACGATCTGCTGCGCACCAGCGATCCCCATATCTTCGCGCTGGGGGATTGCGCCGAGTGGCAGGGGCAGCTGCTTCCCTTCCTGCAGCCCATAGTGCTGGGGGCCAGTGCCCTGGCCAGGACCCTGCTCGGCACCCCGACCCCGCTGACCCTGCCGCCCATGCTGATAAAGGTGAAGACGCCGCGCTATCCGCTGCAACTGGCTGGCCGCACCCAGGGTGAGGATCTGGCCTGGCAGTGCCACTGGAATCAGCACGGCATGGTGGCCGAGGCGCGCGGTGCAGATGGCGAACTGTGCGGCTTCGTGGTGGGAGGCGACAAGATGAGCGCCGCCTTCCCGCTGCTGCGCCAGCTGCACCGCTGATCCGTCAACTATTCAAGGCCGGGCAGACCGGCCATTCGAGGAGAATTACCATGTCCATGCAGCTTATTCCTACCCACTGGGTCGTTCGTCGCTCCACCCCCTTCTTCACCCGCGCCAACGTGCCGCCGGCCCTGCTCAGCCATCACAACACCGCGGCTGGGGTGTTCGGCCAGCTCTGCGTGATGGAGGGCACAGTCACCTATCACGGCTTCGCCGACGAGCGGGCCGAACAGCCTGAGGTCAGCCTGGTGATCCGGGCCGGCCAGTTCGCCACCAGCCCGCCCCAGTACTGGCACAGGGTCGAGCTGTCCGAGGATGCCCGCTTCAACATCCACTTCTGGGCCGAGCAGGCCGAGTCGGATCGGCCGCTGTTCCATAGCCGCAAGGAGTGAATACCGCGCTCTGCCCATGCAGATCAAAATAATCAACTCAGATGTTGGTTATTCTGAGCCCCTTATCCGAATGAGTGCTATGAGGGAGAAGCATGAGCCTGATTGAAGCCCTGACCCTGGCCGCTGGCCTGGTCTATCTGGCCCTGTTGCAGTGGCGGGCCGGGCCCGGCTGGTCGTGGCGCCTCTCCCTCGGCCTGCTGGTGGCCGCCTGGCTGATGGCGGCGGATCCCCTCCTCTGGCTCGCGCTGGGGCTGGTGGTCGTCCCCCTCGCCCTGTGGCACAGATACCGACCGCTGCCGGCACTGAATGATATCGACAGTCAGTCGTTGCGGGCCTGGACCCGCCACCTGCTGCTGCTCTGCTGGGGGCTGGTGGCGCTGCAGTATGGGCTGCATCTCTGGCAGTTGGGGCAGGGGGAGACCCCCTGGCTGGTGCGCCCCGACGTGGTCGACGGCTTCCTGCCCATCGCCGGTGGGCTCGGGTTACGGGCCTGGCTCGGCCAGGGCATTGCGGACCCCCACCATCCGGCGGCGACGGTGACAGTGCTGGTGCTCAGCCTGTCGGCCCTGCTGCTGGGGCGGGCGTTCTGCGCCTGGTTCTGCCCGCTCGGGCTGGTGGGGGAGTGGCTGCATCGTCTGCGCAGCCGCCTGCTGCCGGGGGAGTGGACGCCGCCAGCCTGGCTCGATGGGCTGCTGCGGACCCAGAAGTTCCTGGTGCTCGGTTTCCTGCTGTTTATCGTGCTGATCGCGGTGCCCGGCGCCGCTCTGCCCGGCTATCTCGCCAGCCCCTACCATCAGGCGGCGGACATGAAGATGGGGGCCTTCTTCTTCAACCTGAACCTGCTCTCCGGACTCTGCCTGGGCTGGGTACTGCTGCTGACCGCCGCCTTCCGGCAGGGGTTCTGCCGCTATCTCTGCCCCTATGGCGCCTGGCTGGCCCTGCTCGGCCTGCTGACCCCGCTGCGCATCCGCCGGGATCCGGCCCGCTGCCTGCGCAGCGCGGGTCATGACTGTGACAAGTGCTCCCGCGCCTGTCCCTCCCGCATTCAGGTGCACCAACTCATCGCGCTGCGCAGCCTGGAGTGCAGCAGCTGCCTGAGCTGCGTGGCCGCCTGCCCCAAACGTGCCGATGCGCTGCACCTCGGCACGCCCCGTCGCCGGCTCGGCCCCCAGCGGCTGCTGGGGTTGCTCTGCCTGCTGTTGCTGATGCTGCCGCTGCTGGCCCACGGCCTGCTGGATCTCTGGGTCAGCCAGACCAGCCTGGCGGATCGATACTGGCTGTTGCAACGGCTGCCCTGGTTGAACCACTGAGCCGCCGCTGACGGGAGTCCTGACCAGGGCTGTATAAATATTCCCCGCCAAACTGTTAGCGCCATCCCAAATCGTGGAAGTGGCAATTGATCATGGGCGGGGGCTCTCCATAATGGATCGGGTTAATTGACGTTGTTAATTCCAACCAGATGAGCAACAACATGGCTACCATGATCGCTTCGCCCAAGTGGTTTACCCTGGATCACAAGATCGCTTTCTTCTTCCCGCTGTAATATCCCCGCGGTGCTTGCGCATTTATCGAGATGTGACCGGCCCGTCTGCATACCTAATCTGAAATAGTCTGCACCTGTTCTCGTCTTGTTTATTGGCGAGGCGATGTCGTGCACCCGATCTCATTATTTGCGCGCTGCCAATGTTCTATTTTGGGCGGCTGATGAGACTCATCCTGAATATTTAAATATGGGTGTTTATATTATGGAAAACTTCAAGCATCTTCCCGAACCGTTCCGCATTCGTGTCATCGAGCCGGTCAAGCGTACCACCCGTGCCTACCGGGACGAGGCGATCGTCAGGGCAGGCATGAACCCCTTCCTGCTGGACAGCGAGGATGTCTTCATCGATCTGCTGACCGACAGCGGCACCGGCGCCATCACCCAGGACATGCAGGCCGCCATGCTGCGCGGCGACGAGGCCTACAGCGGCAGCCGCAGCTACTACGCCCTGCAGAAGGCGGTGCAGGAGATCTTCGGCTACTCCCTCACCATCCCCACCCACCAGGGACGCGGCGCCGAGCAGATCTACATCCCGGTGCTGATCAAGAAACGGGAGCAGGAGAAGGGGCTGGATCGCAAGAAGATGGTGGCGCTCTCCAACTACTTCTTCGACACCACCCAGGGCCATACCCAGATCAACTGCTGCGTGGCCAAGAACGTCTACACCAAGGAGGCGTTCGATACCTCGGTCACCGCCGACTTCAAGGGCAACTTCGATCTGGTCAAGCTGGAGGAGGCCATCCTGGAGGCGGGCCCGGCCAACGTGCCCTATATCGTCAGCACCATCACCTGCAACTCCGCCGGTGGCCAGCCGGTCTCCATCGCCAACCTGAAGGCGGTCTATGCCATCGCCCAACAATATGACATTCCGGTCATCATGGACTCGGCCCGCTTCGCGGAGAACGCCTACTTCATCCAGCAGCGCGAGCCCGGCTACGCCGATTGGAGCATAGAGGCCATCACCATGGAGTCCTACAAGTACGCGGATGGTCTCGCCATGTCCGCGAAGAAGGATGCCATGGTGCAGATGGGCGGCCTGCTCTGCTTCAAGGACGACGGCATGCTGGACGTCTACACCGAGTGCCGCACCCTCTGCGTGGTGCAGGAGGGCTTCCCGACCTACGGCGGTCTGGAAGGGGGCGCCATGGAGCGACTCGCGGTCGGCCTGCGCGATGGCATGCGCCAGGACTGGCTGGCCTACCGCATCGGTCAGGTGCAGTACCTGGTGAATGGCCTCGAGGCGATCGGCGTGGTGTGCCAGCAGGCGGGGGGCCACGCGGCCTTCGTGGACGCCGGCAAGCTGCTGCCCCATATCCCGGCGGATCAGTTCCCGGCCCATGCGCTGGCGTGCGAGCTGTACAAGGTGGCGGGCATCCGGGCGGTGGAGATAGGCTCCCTGCTGCTGGGGCGCGATCCGGCCACCGGCAAGCAGCATCCCTGCCCGGCCGAGCTGCTGCGCCTGACCATACCGCGCGCCACTTATACCCAAACCCACATGGACTTCGTCATCGAGGCTTTCGGCGAGGTGAAGAAGAACGCCAGGAACGTGAAGGGGCTCGACTTTATTTATGAGCCGGCGGTGTTGCGTCATTTCACCGCCAGACTGAAAGAGGTCGAGAGCGTCGAAAAAACAGCGAATAAAAAGAATCAAAAATTAATAGAAGCATAACGAGTCAAGGGCACAGCTTAATCTGTGCCCTTTTTTTTCACTGCTCTGTGAAATAGATATTTGGGAGTGACAGCATATGACACATCAACCATCCGTGATTGGAGGGGCCTGTATCATTGCCAGCGTTTGTGTCGGTGCCGGCATGCTTGGCTTGCCAAGTGCGGGCGCCGGCGCCTGGACAACCTGGTCATCCTTGGCAATCATCCTCACCATGATAATAATGACGGTCTCCGGCTGGATGCTATTGGAAGCATTCAAGCGGTATGAATTAACCGTCTCCTTCAATACGGTTACCAAGGATCTGCTCGGTAGCCGGATCAATATCTTCAACAACATGACCGTCTATTTCGTCGGCGGCGTGCTGCTCTATGCCTATATCACCTCTTCCGGTCTCATCCTGAAGGGATTGCTGGGCATCGACAGCCAGCTGGCATCCGTGCTGTTCGTGCTGGTGTTCTCCCTGTTTGTCTGGCATTCGACCCGGGCGGTGGATCGCATCTCGGTGGTGCTGATCGTCTTCATGGTGCTGAGCTTCTGTTTCGGGGTCTCCGGCCTGGCCTTCCACATCGATGCCTCCCTGCTGTTCAACTCCCTCGCCGACGAGGTCAAGCAGGCCCCCTATGCCCTGGCCATGCTGCCGGTCGCCCTCACCTCCTTCGGTTATCACCACTCGGTGGCCTCGATGCGGGCCTATTACGGTGAGGAGCGCAAGGCGAAATACGCGATCCTCGGCGGCACCGTCATCGCGCTGGTGCTCTACCTGCTGTGGCTGCTGAGCATCTTCGGCAATCTGCCGCGCAGCGAGTTCGGTCCCGTCATCGCCCAGGGTGGGGATGTCGACGTGCTGCTCAAGGCGCTGGCCTCGGTGATCGAGTCCAAACAGGTGGCGAACGCCATCAGCCTGTTCTCCATGGCGGCCATCCTCTCCTCCTTTATCGGGGTCGGCCTCGGGGTGTTCGACTATCTGGCGGATCTGTTCAAGTTCGACAACAGCCGCCGGGGCCGCACCCAGTCCTGGCTGGTGACCTTCCTGCCACCCTTGATCATGTCGTTGCTGTTCCCGTTCGGCTTCGTCGTCGCCATCGGCTATGCCGGCGCGGCGGCGACCGTGTGGGCCTGCATCATCCCGGCCCTGCTGGCGAAAAAATCACGGGAGATTGCCCAGGACGAGCCGGGCTTCAGGGCGCCGGGGGGCCAGCCCATGGTGGTGGCCGTCATCCTGTTCGGGGTGCTCACCGCCATCTTCCACCTGCTGGCGATGGCGGGCATGTTGCCCACCTACACGGGGTAGGGAGGATCTCAGCCCGATAACAGCAACGGCGCCCAAGGGCGCCGTTTCTGTCTGTGGCCTCTTCGCTCAGGCGGTGGCCGGGCGGCGCATCAACAGCGCCAGCATGATCCCCATGGCGATCAGCACCGCCAGGGAGGAGGCGGCGAGGAAGGGGTCGATCTGCTCCGGTGGCAGCAGCCGGCCATAGAGCAGGTAGAGCCCCGCCGTCATCACCGCCGCCCCCAGCTGGTGCAGGTAGAACTGGATCCGCACCAGTCGCCCGTCGGGGTTGCCGAGCCACAGCTTGTGGCACAGGGCATAGACGAACGAGACCAGAAAACCGACCAGCATGATGTGGGCGTGGGTGACGAACTGCCCGTGATCCTTGCTGGCGGCCATATAGATGCCGAGCAGCATGCCGAGCAGGGCATAGCAGAGGGCGCTGAGTACGAACTTCCTGTCCATGGGGGGCTCCTTGCCGTGAAAACTGGGTTCAGTATAGTGCCACGCCTCCCGCAGACGGGGGCTCACCGGGGGAATAACCCCACAGGGATGACGCCAAAATTTGATACCCAGGGGTGAGCAGGGTAAAGTCACACCCCCAAAATGGCGGCCCTGCTGCCATTTTGGGATCGGTAGCTAGCCTCAACCACGTCTTGCCTCGCTGACGCAGAAGCAAGCGGCTAGGGCGCCGATAGCACAGATGAGCGCGATCTTACGATGACAACCGGCGTAGCAGATGCAACGGTCCGCGGTCGCGACCAGATCAACAATCGTCTTTGGGGAAGTAAATGGAACATAAACCATCGTTGGTGGGCGGGGCATGTATCATTGCCGGCGTCTGTGTGGGGGCCGGCATGCTGGGCTTGCCGAGTGCCGGGGCGGGCGCCTGGACCATCTGGTCCATCCTGGCCATCACCCTGACCATGGTGGTGATGACCATCTCCGGCTGGATGCTGCTCGAATCCTATCAGGGCTATCCGCTGCGCGTCTCCTTCGATACCGTGACCCGGGAGCTGCTGGGGGACAAGGTCAACGCCCTCAACAACCTCACCGTCTACTTCGTCGGCGGCATCCTGCTCTACGCCTACATCACCTCCGCCGGCCTCATCATAGATGGCATGACCGGCATCGGCAGCCACTGGGGCTCCATCCTGTTCACCCTGGGCTTCTCCGGGCTGGTGTGGCATTCGACCCGGGCGGTGGATCGCATCTCTGTGGTGCTGGTCATCGCCATGGGGCTGAGCTTCGTGTTCGGCATCTCGGGCCTCTCCCTCAACATCAAGCCGACCCTGCTGTTCGATACCCTGAGCCAGCACGCCAGCTATGCCCCCTACGCGCTGGCCATGCTGCCGGTGGCGCTCACCTCGTTCGGCTACCACCACTCGGTGTCGTCCATGCGCGCCTACTACGGTGAGGAGCGCCGCGCCCGTTACGCCATCCTCGGCGGCACCGCCATCGCGCTGCTGTTCTACCTCATCTGGCTGGTGAGCGTGTTCGGCAACCTGCCGCGCAGCGAGTTCGGGCCCGTGGTGGCCCAGGGCGGCAACGTCGACGTGTTGCTCAAGGCGCTGGCCTCGGTGATCGAATCCGAGGCCGTCGCCAACGCCCTCAACCTCTTCTCCATGGCGGCCATCCTCTCCTCCTTCATCGGGGTCGGGCTCGGGGTGTTCGACTATCTGGCTGATCTGTTCAAGTTCGACAACAACCGTCAGGGTCGCGCCAAGTCCTGGGCCGCCACCTTCCTGCCGCCGCTGCTGCTCTCCCTGCTGTTCCCGTTCGGCTTCCTGATGGCCATCGGCTACGCCGGCGCCGTGGCGACGCTCTGGACCTGCATCATCCCGGCCCTGCTGGCCTGGAAGGTGCGCGCCGGCAAGGGGAAGAAAGGCGGTGCTGGCTTCCGGGCGCCGGGTGGCCTGCCGATGATAGTGGCCGTCTTCCTGTTCGGGGTGCTGACCGCCCTGTTCCACCTGCTCAACATGGCGGGCCTGCTGCCGGTCTATACCGGCTGATCGACCGCCCTCGCGAGTCGAGCGGAGATAGAGAAACGGCGCCCTGGGGCGCCGTTTTGCTATGGCCAGCATGGGCGAGTGAGGACGCTTCGCCCGCCATCGAAGCGTTGCCCTGGCAGCACCATTACTCTGCAGACTCTTATCGCCAAGGAGAGTCAGGGATGTACGATATTCACGTGATGCTGCCCGATAACCCGGGCACACTGGGGCAGTTCGGGATCTTGATGGGGCGGGCCGGTGTCAGCCTGGAAGGGGGTGGCATGTTCACCACGGGCGGCGCCGGCCATGCCCACTTTCTGGTGGAGGACGGCGTCGGCGCGGCCCGGGCCGCCGAGCTGGCGGGTCTGCAGGTGGTGGCGGTGCACAAGGTGCTGGTGCGCCGCCTGAAGCAGGAGCTGCCGGGCCAGTTGGGGGCCATCTGCAGCGCCTTGGGGGAGGCCTCGGTCAACATCATCACCCTGTACAGCGACCATGCCAACCAGCTGATCCTGGTCACCGATGACATCGACAAGGCCCGCAGGGTCACGGCCGAGTGGCAGTGACTGCGGCAAGCAGAGAGGAGCGAGATGAGCAAGCAGGAGAGCCTGGAACAAGGATTGGCGCAGGTGGCGGCCGCCATTGCCGATGGCAGTCGCGCCCGCATGTTGTGCGCCCTGATGGATGGACGCGCCTGGACGGCGACCGAGCTGAGCCTGGTGGCCGAGGTGTCGGCCTCAACCGCCAGCAGTCACCTGGCCCGGCTCCAGCAGCAGGGGCTGACAGCCTGCGTCCGGCAGGGCAAGCATCGCTACTACCGCATCGCGAGCCATGAGGTGGCGCTGGTGGTGGAGCAGCTGATGGGGTTAGTCGACATGGGCGCCGGTGCACTCAGGAGCAAGACTCCGGATCGGCTGCGCTTCGCCCGTAGCTGTTATGACCACCTGGCGGGCGAGCTGGGGGTGCGGCTCCATGACGGCCTGATGGCCCAAGGCTGGCTGCTGGCGGAGGGCTATGGACTGACCCCGCAGGGGGAGCAGCATTTCGGTCAGCTTGGCATCGACTGCGTGGCGAGTGGCAAGCGCCCCTTCGCCTGCCACTGTCTCGACTGGAGCGAGCGGCGCATGCATCTTGGTGGCCAGCTCGGTGCCCGTCTGCTCGACCATATGCTGGCCAAGGGGTGGCTGGTGCGTGGGCTGGACAGCCGCGAGCTGACCCTTACCGCCAAGGGGCAGCGGCTGCTGCAACAGCAGCTCGGGGTTGCGCTTTGATGAGCCATGGCCTTGGCGAGGGGATTGCGGCAACAGTAAAGTGAAAGCCGGAATATCGGCCTCAGGTTCATTGATTAGGGCCTTGCCATTGCGACCCAATGGCTGAAAAGCCCCAAATAGAGTCATCATTTGGGGCTTTGTATTTTGAGCGGAGATTTATTCAGACGGGAATGCAGGGTTATTCCACAGGGGTCAGACGGAAGCCCTTGCCTTGCATGCACAGGTTGATCAGCTCTTCCTGCTCTTCATCCTCGATCTTGTTGAGCTTCACCTGATATTGGCATTCGGATAATGCATCGACACGTTGGGATTCGGATGCACCATCTTTCATATATTCACTGTTGGGAGTGGAAGAGCAGGCGCTCAGTGCGAAAATGGCGCCAAGAAGGATGAGGTGACGTTTCATGCAGATGCCCTTTAAAGTGATACATATTGTAGATGCTGCCAATATGTTGATTTATAGCTTGGCTCGGCAGCCATCCCAATTAATTCAATGACAGATATGGCACCATTATATCGACCCATGAGTTGCAGATATTAACTGGGGCTGAATGAAGGCGTAGAAAACATTATTACCCTGCCATCGGATCAATATCTGCCGGGACAGCATATTGACATCCTCCCCTGAAATAAGCACCAGAGCGAATGTTGTGAAAATCCGATTAAGCCGTGCTAATTGTGCCTAGAGGGTCTGCCAGAGTCCGGTATCAGCGGTAACGGGCGGTGGTGATAAATTGGCCGAAGGTCTCGCACCAGACGATGACGCTGCTGTAGCGAGCCGGATCGATCCCGGCGGGCAGCGGCACGATAAAGTTGTCGAAGGTCTTCACCGATCCCACCTGCACCATCTGCCCCTTCAGGCGGGCAAAGTCCGCCTCTGTCTCGACAAATTCCGGCGACAGGTAGAGCCGGTAATCGGGCCCCGGCGCCAGCTTGCCCATCAGGCTGATGGCGTGCGGCCCTATGCTCACCCGGCCTTCTCCCCAGTGCAGCCGGTCGCTGTCTTTCAGATCCCGGCGAAAGGTGCCGCTGAAGCTCGCCTGTTGCTGGCTGGCTGCGACCTGTTCATCGGCGGGGGCGGGTGGCGCTATCAGGATCGGCAGCAGATAGATGCCGGCGGCAAAGCCATAGCGCTGCTGTTCTACCTCATCTGGCTGGTGAGCGTGTTCGGCAACCTGCCGCGCAGCGAGTTCGGGCCCGTGGTGGCCCAGGGTGGCAACGTTGACGTGCTGCTCAAGGCGCTGGCCTCGGTGATCGAGTCGGAGGCCGTCGCCAGCGCCCTCAACCTCTTCTCCATGGCCGCCATCCTCTCCTCCTTCATCGGTGTGGGTCTGGGGGGGTCGACTATCTGGCGGATCTGTTCAAGTTCGACAACGGCCGCGGTGGCCGCGCCAAGTCGTGGGCCGCCACCTTCCTGCCGCCACTGCTGCTCTCATTGCTGTTCCCGTTCGGCTTCCTGATGGCCATCGGCTACGCCGGCGCCGTGGCGACGCTCTGGACCTGCATCATACCGGCCCTGCTGGCCTGGAAGGTGCGCGCCGGCAAGGGTGAGCAAGGCGGCAAAGGCGACGGCTTCCGCGCGCCGGGCGGCCTGCCGATGATAGTGGGCGTCTTGCTGTTCGGTGGATTTGACCCCATAGATCCAGACACTTTTTCCCGCTTAGGGTTGTGATACCCGACTGCGCAGAAATTCCCGGGGTGAACGGTATCCCAAGGCGCTGTGCGGGTGGTGCTCGTTATAATGCTCAAACGCGATGGCCAAATTGCCTACCGCTGTTCGGCTATCTGGTTTCGGCATCATCTCGATATAGTCTCGCTTCATCGTCTTCACGAAACTCTCCGCTATACCGTTGCTCTGTGGGCTTCTCACCGCAGTCGTTCTGGGCTCCAAGCCGATTTCTCGTGCAAACGCGCGAGTCTCATGGGCTCGATACGCCGAACCATTATCAGTCAGCCACTCCACCGGTGATGCCGGCAACACATCCCCGAAGCGACGTTCGACAGACCTCAGCATGACATCTTGCACCGTGTCACTGTCGTAACCCCCAGTACTGGCAGCCCAGTCCAAGGTTTCCCTGTCACAGCAGTCCATGGCGAACGTGACACGTAGTTTCTCACCGTTATCGCAGCGAAACTCGAAGCCATCTGAGCACCAACGTCGATTGCTCTCTTTGACGGCAACACGCCCCTTATGTGCCTGCTGGGTCAATGATGCTGCCGGTTTTCTTTCGAGCAGCAGGCCATGATCGCGCATGACGCGATATACCCGCTTGGCGTTTACCACAGGCTGTCGTGTTGCCTCTGACTGACGCCGTAACAGCGCCCAGACTCGGCGATAGCCATAGGAGGGAAGCTCTGCCATCGCCTCCATGATCCGGCCAAGTAAGGCAGCATCATCACGCTGGCGATGATGACGACCATCTTGCCAACCCGGTTTTCGATGAACACGAACGGATAGCTGCGCACGCGATACATTAAGGGCCTGGCTCACAGCACTTAATCGTCGTCCCCCGGCAACAAGGGCGCATGCGCAATCCATTTTTTTGCTCGGCCATACTCCACGGCTTCTTTGAGGATCTCGTTCTCCATGGTCTTCTTCCCGAGCAGACGCTGGAGCTCTCGGATCTGCTTGATGGCAGCAGCCAACTCTGAGGCTGGAACAACATCCTCACCGGCGGTGATCGCCGTGAGAGAGCCTTCCTGGAATTGTTTGCGCCATTTGAAAAGCTGGTTGGCGTTGACGTCGTGCAAGCGAGCAACATGAGAGACGGTCATCCCGGGCTCAAAGGTCTGCTGCACAATGGTGATTTTTTCTTGCGGAGTCCGGCGTCGACGGCGCTCGGCTCCTGTTAACACTTCGACCATCTTCTCGTTGCGACTAGTACTGAACATAGTTCCAAGACTACCTCTTAAGTTAAGAGGGGCGAAGTGTCAGGATCCTCCAGGGGCCAATCTATTCGGTGTGCTGACCGCCCTCTTCCATCTGCTCAACATGGCGGGTCTGCTGCCCGTCTATACCGGCTGAGCCATATAAACAGCCAGCCACCGTCACCGGTGGCATGCAGCAAAACGGCGCCTTGGGGCGCCGTTTTGCTGTGGGACTGCCGACGCCAGACCCGTATTTTAGTCTGGAGAGTGCCCTGGATTCCATACGGTCCGGTTTGGGGGCGTACCTGTTACTGCCTGCTTAGCTCATCAGCGGCAGAGACCAGTTGTTCCAGTTGGTGGTGGATCTGGGCACGTTCTAGCTGTTGCAGTGGCTGACGGTTCCATAACACCGGGTTCAGGGTCTGTGAATCGAAGCCAAGTACCGGTTTGCAGGGGTCCTGGCTGAACAGGTTCTGCGCCGCGGCTTGGACGCTGGTGGCAGCCTCAAGGCGCGTAAACATCAGCAGATAGTTGGCCGGGTGCTCGGTCAGATGGTAGGTAAGCTCGCCGATCTGCAGGCTGGTGACGCTCTCCTCCTGCTGCGGTTCAGAGAGCGAGAGGGAGAGAAACAGCTGGCGGATGGCGGCGTGATAAAGAGAGTTCATCTATGGCTCCAGATTGGTAGTGGTGCCATTAGAACAGGTCGCCGTTAGCGGCACTGTTAATGGTGGCTCTCTTTTTTTAGCTTTTCGGTCAGCGAGATAGCGTGCCGCGCTCAGTACAAAAATCGCGACCAATCCCGATAGTCCGTGTTGATCGCCTCTCCTAGACTGGCGGCGAAACATCACAAGAAGACAATCATTATGCAGATTCAAGCACACACTGGCGGCATGCAGGCCGTCGCTCACCACAGTGATGCAACCACAGGGGTTGGCCGGATGGGCCAGCTGGAGGCGCGTCAGGTTGCCACCGGGCAGGATGCGATCCTGCTGGGCGGCCGCAATGAACCGCAAAAAGGCCAAGGGCTGCTCTCGCGACTGGGGGCCCAGCTGGCCCGCCCATTCGTGGCTTTGAAAGAGTGGATTGGCAACTTGCTGGGGACGGATAAGAGTACCTCTGCGCCGAAGGCGCAGCAGACTCCAGTAGCAGACAACCTCTCGCTGGCTGAACAGAAACGGCTGCTGTTGCAACAGGCGTTGCCTTTTACCCTAAGCGGTCTCGACAAGGCAAGCAAGCTGAACAGCATCAATGCCGAGCAACTGGGACAGGATCACGCCCGCCTGGCGACCGGCAACGGCGCCTTGCGCTCACTGGCGACCTCCCTGATCGGGATCCGGGATGGTTCCATGCGGCAAGAGAGTCAGACAGCCGCCGCCGGGTTGCTCGAACGCCCCATCGCCGGTATCCCACTCCAGCAGTGGGGCACGGTGGGGGGCAAGGTGACCGAGCTGCTCGCCAGCGCCACCCCCGAATTGTTGCAGGAGGCGATGAGCCAGCTGCACACCGCGATGGGCGAAGTTGCCGACCTGCAGCGTGCCGTACAGGCCGAAGTTGCTGGCGAACCGGCGCAAAGCGCGACCACTGCTGCCGACGCGGCGCCCGTCCAAAGCGGTGAGACCAAAGGCGTTGCCCGCGAGCAGGTCGCCATGGCGCGTCAGACCCCGGCCCCTGGCTACAAGCTGGCGCTGGATCTTATCAGCTATCAGGCCAGCTACCTGCTGCGGGATCAAACCTCGACCGAGGTGACCCTGAGCAGCAGCGATCTCAACGCCCTGCATCAGCACATTGCCGATGGCTCCATCAATGGCTCCCACATGGCCAAATTGCAGACCCGTGGTGATCTGCAAACCCTGCGCACACTGGCGCTCTCACTGGCCAGTGGCAGCGATGCCAAGAGGGCCTCCCTTGGTCATGCTCTCGACAGCCTCGCCTCGGCGCGCCCCAACCAGCGACTGGTGCTGGGCGGCCTGATGCAGTTTGCCGGTCAGACTGATCAGGCGTGGGCTGACCAGACCGCTGGCAAGCCGGAGGATCGGCTCGATGCCGGGGCGCGACTGCGCTTTGACACCGGTCATATGAAGGCGGAGCTGGATCGTCTCGGCGACAGCGAGGCACGGCAAGTGCTGCAACAGCTGGAAGGGGCTTTTGGTGATCGGGCCAAGGCCATCTGCGACTTCGCGGTGGCGCAGGTCTCCACCTTTGCCGACAGCGAAAGCAGCCCGGAGGCCGTGCTGGTCTCCCGCCTGACCCGCATGGGCAATCTGGTTGGCAGCCTGATCGACACGCTCAAGGTGCGCCTCCAGCTGCCCGAGTCCGCCCGCGGCGAGCCGACCATGATCGACGATGCGGCACAGTTGACGCCGCTGGAGCTGGCTGCGTTAAGCCATATCGGTGTTGATGAGCACTATCTGTAAGCGTGCTCATGTTGTCGGATATGAATGAATAAACCACTTGTCCATCACGGGCACCCCCAAAGGGTGCCCGTTTTCCTTGGAGTATTCGCCTTGGCCAGATTATGCGCCCGGTGTGTATTACTTCGCGCTTGCTGGTCCTCTGTGGGCAATGGTTGCAGCAATGACAGTTAGGGATCTCGCTCTGATGATCTGTCATTCCGCTCGTTTGGGCTATAGTTCGGCTCTCTTTGGAGCCCAACTAGGAGCTGGCTATGGCATGGACTATCGATGATTCCCAACCCCGGATCCTCTACAACAAGGACAAGCACGTCGCCGTGACGCCCTCGGCCATGGGCAAATACCATGAGTGGCGGCGGGAGATCGAGCGCGGCTCGGATCCCAAGAGTGCCGCCGGCAAGGTCGGCGATATGCACTACGAGCAGCTGAGCGGCAACAACAAGGGGATATACACGATCCGGCTCAGTCAGGAGCACAGGGTCGCCTTTACCATCAATGGCACCCTGCAGCAGGTCAAGGTGATCAGCATTGGTGGCCACTTTCCCCCGAGTTGAGTGGTCGGGCAGACAGCAAAACGGCGCCTTGGGGCGCCGTTTTTTATGATGCTGCGTCGTCTCCGGCCCTACGGCGACCGGCAGGGCTACTGCCGATAGCGGGCGGCGGTGATAAATTGGCCGAAAGTCTTGCACCAGACGATGACGCTGCTGTAGCGGGCCGGATCGATATTGGCGGGGAGCGGCACGATAAAGTTGTCGAAGGTCTTCACCGATCCCACCTGCACCATCTGCCCCTTCAGGCGGGCAAAGTCCGCCTCTGTCTCGACAAATTCCGGCGACAGGTAGAGCCGGTAATCGGGACCAGGCGCCAGCTTGCCCATCAGGCTGATGGCGTGCGGCCCAATGCTCACCTTGCCTTCCCCCCAGTGCAGCCGGTCGCTGTCTTTCAGATCCCGGCGAAAGGTGCCGCTGAAGCTCGCCTGTTGCTGGCTGGCCGCGACCTGTTCATCGGCGGGCGCGGGCGGCGCTATCAGGATTGGCAGCAGATAGATGCCGGCGGCAAAGCCCACGCCTCCGATCAGCAGATGGGTGGCCAGCAGCAGGGCCAGGGTCTTGCGTTGCATAATGCCTCGGTCGTCGATTAATTGATGGTAAAACCATACCAGTCTGAGAGTGCCATGCCCACCTTGCAGTGGCCGGGTGGGAGGATAATAGGCAGGGGCGTAGAGATGGCAGGTGCCCGTAGGTTCGATTAGCGCAGCGTAATCGAACGCACGGGAAGCTAACTCGTCACTTCACCAGCGGGTTTAAGCGGGAGACAGCCCCATCTGATAGCGACCATTCTTTTGACTCTTTGGGATACCCCGATCCCGCAGAGAAGAGTCTCGCGATGGTCCGATGACGCATCGCTAATCGGGGCTGCGGTCCTTCACGGGCAGGCGTACGCCGCTGCGCAGCAGAGGCAACTGATAGAGCACCAGGGCCCCGAGCACCAGTCCGGCGCCGGCCAGCTTGGCTCCCCCGAGCGCCTCGCCATAGCAGAGGGTGCTGAGCAGCAGGGTCCAGACGGGTTCGAGCAGCATCAGCAGCGCCGCGTGAGTGGTGGTCATCTTGCTCAGGGCCAGGGTCAGCAGCAGATAGCGCAAGGTGGTGGCGAGCAGCACGCTGGCGGCAAACCAGCCCCAGGTGGTGGTGCTGACGGAGGCCGGCCAGCTTTCGGTCAGCAGGGAGAGCGTGGTGCCGATGAGGCCGGTCATGGCCAGCTGGATGCAGGTGAGCCAGCGAGCCGGTATCGACTGGGCGAAGTGACGATGGACTGCGAGCTGGGTCCCCAGGGCCATGGCGGCGGCCAGGAACCAGAGCAGGGAGCGGGAGACGCCCCAGTCGGTGCCGCTTGAGAGCAGCAGCAGGCCAGCCACGGCCAGGGGCAATGTGGTCCAGTAGTGGCGTCCTGGGCGGGTCTTGAAACCGGCCCAGGCGGCCAGCGGGGCCATCAGGGTGGCGATGCTCATGATAAAGGCGCCGCTGCCGAGGGCATCGCTCTGACTGATGGCGGTCACCCAGAGCAGCAGGTTGAGGCCGAGCAGAGAGCCGCAACCCAGGGCGCGCAGCAGCTGGCTACGGGTGAGCCTGGGCTCGTACAGCCAGGCCAGGGGCAGCAGGATCAGGGCCGCCAGCAGGAAGCGACTGCCGATAAAGGCTGCGGGCGGCAGCTCACGTATCGCCTCCTTGGAGAAGAACCAGCCAGCGGCCGCCAACAGGGTGGTGCAGATCATCAACAGTAGGGGCGTGCGGTTCATAGAGTCGCCGTCGGGTCGGGTAAAATAGGCTGGAAAGAATACGGGATTGTACACGGAAACGGCGGGCGTGCAGACCTGACCGACAGGGGTCATCCACCCTCCGGGAGCGACCATTTTTTCGATACTTTGGCAAATACCCGAGTAGGAGAGTGGGCGATACCCCGATCCTGCAGAGAAGTGCCTCGCGATTGTTCGATTACGCTTCGCTAATCGAACCTACGGCCCTGCATCGCGAACGGGTAGAGAGCCGGACGGCCGATATTGCGGGGTTTGCGCTGCCGGACTGGCAGGCGGTGCTCGACCGCGATTATGAACCCTGGGACAGGGAGCGCCTGATACTGGATCGCGCCACCCTGTCGGTGACCCAGAGCGTGGAGAAGATTGTCGCCGCGTTGGCAAAGGATCCGTAGGTTCGATTAGCGAAGCGTAATCGGACGATCGAGAGGCTGTTGCCGCGAGTCAGCGGCGGCCAGCCGGAGGGGGAAATACGGCTGGCTGTTATGGCGGGAGGTGCGATTTACGCGAATTTCCGATTACGCCTGACGGCTAATCGAACCTACGAGCTGAGTTGAAGTTGGTATTATATGATAGGTTCAACGGTATAACATATGTAAGATAAAAACGTAAAATTTTATTTTTTGGGAAATTATATATGGAACAGCTGTTTTATTTAGGGAAGCGATTTGAACGTCAGTTATATTCAAGTGTTTTTGTTATTGTTGTATGTATATTTTTTTACTATCTCTGTCTCGCTATTAATACGGATAAAAATCAGCAAGATTACAAAGCATTGATATCATTGAATGACTTTATTATAGAGAACAAAGAATACATACAATTAGCGAAAGAAATTCAGTCTACCTACTCTGATTACCTGATAAGAAAGGATAGTAATAAAAATACTGATTTTAATAAATCCAAAGAAGATAAAAAAGAAATAGAGTTGAGAAAAAAACTAGGTCTAAAACCATTGGTAAAAAAATCCCCTCAGCCAGAAGCACCTGGCCTTGAACTTAGTTATGTAAACCATGTTCGCGGCAAGCTAGCTTTACCTCAAAAAGGGGATCTAGACTCTGCAGCTGAGGGTATATACAGGTCTATGTATATAGGTGTTATCATTGATTTATTTTACGTTGATAGTGCATTAAGTGATAAATATATGGATTTGTTCAGGGCCAAAGAAGTTGAGGAAATCCTAAAGACTATAAACAAAGACTTGTTATCCTATGACAATAGAAGCTTGAAAATAGTTGGTGTTGATACACCATTACAACTACCTTTTTCAGTTGGTGATGTTAAATCGAAAGTGTCTTTATATAGCATCCATAACATCATGATGATTTCTATGCCAATCTTCCTGCTTATATGGTTTGGCTCATTGAGTATGACTCGCACTAGAGAACTATTCTTTTTGAGAAAAACCAAGTCACTTATGTCAACATATCCTCATATTCTCAACTTGTTCTGCTTTGTGGACATGATGTCGATAGATAAGAAAAATAGGAAATTGATCGACATGGTACTACTTGGTAGTGAAAAGGAAGTTAACAGCATCGAGAGCTCTGCAATAATTATTTCTATCATGAGAGTGCTTATGTCATTAGCTATATTTTTATTTATGATGACCCCATTTTATTACGGAGCGCTCCTTTTTGTAATGTCATCACCGGCTTTTATTCAAATATTTTTGCTTATGTGCTTTGCCATTAACTTAATACAAGCCATGCTTTTTGTTTATAATGAGTTTAGTTTTTATAAAAGTATTTTTATTCATAAATCTGGAGAGGTTTGAATATATATGAAGATGATTTTCGTTGGATTATGCTGTTTGCTATCAACCATGGCTATTTCTGCTGACAGCGAATTTAGTGTATATGGCTATTATAACTGTAAATCATGGGTTGAGTCATATAGTGATAAAGATGTCCAAGATTTTAACGTCTACACTGGGAGTTGGCTTGCTGGATTTATTAGTGCTTATAATTACTCTACAGGTAGAGATAATTTCCGGGGGGTGAATATTAGTATTTTAGCCGAGTATATCGCACAATATTGTATATCAAACCCTGATAAGGATGTTGTGGATGGTTTGGATGAGATAAAGAAGAAGTTAAAAAATTAAGATACAGATTGGATTATATAGATATTTATTTACTTGTTAGTAAAAAACGACCCCACTAGGGGCCGTTTTCATCCAGACTAACAAGATCACTGCAGCAGGGAGATATCCGCTACTTGCAGGAACAGGTTGCGCAGGTTGTTGAGCAGTGCCAGACGGTTGGCCTTGAGGGCCTCGTCTTCTGCCATCACCATCACCTCGTTGAAGAAGGTGTCGACCGGCTCGCGCAGGGCGGCCAGACGGGTGAGGGCGGCCTGGTAGTCACCGGCGGCAAACAGCGGTGCCAGCTCGCTTTGCAGTTCAGCAACCTGGGTGGCCAGCGCCTTCTCGGCGGCATCGACCAGCAGTTCCGGCTTGACGGCGGTCGGCAGCTCGCCTTCCACCTTGGCCAGGATGTTGCTGACGCGCTTGTTGGCGGCGGCCAGGGCCAGGGCGGCATCCAGGCTGCGGAAGTGGCTGACGGCCTTGACCCGGCGATCGAAGTCCAGCGGGCGGGTCGGGCGGCGGGCCAGTACGGCCAGCACCACGTCGGCACCAATGCCTTCGTCCTGATAGGCTGCGCGGAAGCGGCCCAGCATAAAGTCGACCACGTCGGTGACGACGGTCTTGTTGGTCAGCTTGTCGCCGTAGACGCGCACGGCTTCTTCCACCAGTTCGACCAGATCCAGATCCAGCTGCTTCTCGGTCATGATGCGCAGGGCACCGATGGCGGCGCGGCGCAGGGCGAACGGGTCCTTGTCACCCTTCGGCAGCATGCCGATGCCGAAGATACCGGCCAGGGTGTCGAGCTTGTCGGCCAGCGCGACGGCGCAGGCTTCCAGCGCGGACGGCAGGGCATCACCGGCGAAGCGCGGCATGTACTGCTCGTTGAGGGCCACGGCCACCACTTCGTCTTCGCCGTCGTGACGGGCGTAGTGCATCCCCATGACACCCTGGGTGCTGGCGAACTCGCCGACCATGTTGGTCATGAGATCGCACTTGGAGAGCAGACCGGCACGTTTGGCCTGAGCCACATTGGCACCGATGCGCTCGGCGATAAAGCCGGCGACGGTTTCGATGCGCTCGACCTTGGCCTTGACGGTGCCGAGCTGTTGCTGGAACAGCACGGTCTCGAGGCGCGGCAGGCGGGAGGCCAGGGTTTGCTTGAGGTCGGTCTTGAAGAAGAACTCGGCGTCAGACAGACGGGGGCGCACCACCTTCTCGTTGCCGCTGATGATCTGGCTCGGGTCCTTGGACTCGATGTTGGTGACGAAGATGAACTTCGGCAGCAGCTTGCCGCTCTTGTCGTAGACCGGGAAGTACTTCTGGTCACCCTTCATGGTGTGCACCAGCGCCTCGGCCGGCACCGCCAGGAACTTCTCTTCGAAGTTGGCGGTCAGCACCACCGGCCATTCGACCAGGGCGGTGACTTCTTCCAGCAGGGCGTCGTCCAGATCGGCGACGCCACCGAAGGCGGCAGCGGCCGCTTCGGCGTCAGCCTTGATCTTGGCCTTGCGGGCCATGAAGTCGGCAACCACTTTGCCTTTTTCCAGCAGGATCTGCGGGTACTGGCTGGCGTTGTCGATTTGGAACTCGGGCTCGCCCATGAAGCGGTGACCGCGAATGGTGCGGGCGGAGTCGATCCCCAGGATGGTGGCGGGCACCAGATCGCCGTCCAGCAGCAGGGTCACGGTGAACACCGGACGCACAAACTGGATGGTCTTGTCGCCCCAGCGCATCATCTTGGGGATGGGCAGCTTGGCCAGCGCAGCAGCGACCAGCTCACCCAGCAGATCCTTGGCCGGACGGCCTTCGACCTTGGCGGTGTGGACCAGCCACTCCCCCTTGTCGGTGACCAGACGCTCGGCTTGTTCGACTGTGATGCCGTTGCCACGGGCCCAGCCTTCGGCGGCCTTGGTCGGCTTGCCGTCGGCATCGAACGCCTGGGAGACGGCCGGGCCGCGCTTCTCGACGCTCTTGCTCGGCTGCTCGCCGGCCAGCGCGTGCACTTTCAGCGCCAGACGGCGCGGTGAGGCAAACCACTCGACGTCGCCGAAGGCCAGATCGGCCTTGGTCAGCTCGCCCTTGAGGTTGTCGGCAAAGGCTTCGGCCAGGGTGCGCAGCGCCTTGGGCGGCAGCTCAGCGGTGCCGATCTCTACCAGAAATGTATGTTGTGCCATGTCCGTTCCTTAACCTTGCTTGTTCTCTTCGTCGCTGCGCTTGCACATGGGGAAGCCCAGCGCTTCGCGGGAGGCGTAGTACGCCTCGGCCACGGCCTTGGTCAGGGTGCGAATGCGCAGTATGTAGCGCTGACGCTCGGTGACCGAGATGGCCTTGCGGGCATCCAGCAGGTTGAAGGAGTGGGCGGCTTTCAGGATCCGCTCGTAGGCGGGCAGCGGCAGCGGCGTTTCCAGAGCCAGCAGGTGCTGGGCCTCTTTCTCGTACTGCTCGAAGCAGTGGAACAGGAAGTCCACGTCGGCGTGTTCGAAGTTGTAAGTGGACTGCTCCACCTCGTTCTGGTGGAACACATCGCCATAGGTGGTCTTGCCCAGCGGGCCATCGGACCACACCAGGTCATAGACGCTGTCGACGCCCTGGATGTACATGGCCAGACGCTCGAGACCATAGGTGATCTCGCCGGTCACCGGCTTGCACTCCAGGCCGCCCACTTGCTGGAAGTAGGTGAACTGAGTCACTTCCATGCCGTTCAGCCAGACTTCCCAGCCCAGACCCCAGGCACCCAGAGTCGGGTTTTCCCAGTTGTCTTCCACGAAGCGGATGTCGTGGATCTCAGGGTCCATGCCCAGCTCTTTCAGCGAGCCGAGGTAGAGTTCCTGAATGTTGTCGGGGGAAGGCTTGATGATCACCTGGAACTGGTAATAGTGCTGCAGGCGGTTCGGGTTTTCACCGTAGCGGCCGTCGGTCGGACGGCGGGACGGTTGCACGTAGGCGCAGGCGATGGGCTCGGGGCCCAGGGCGCGCAGGCAGGTCATGGGGTGTGAGGTACCGGCACCCACTTCCATATCCAGCGGCTGAATGATGGTACAGCCCTGGCGGGACCAATAGTCCTGCAGCTGCAGGATCAGGCCCTGAAAGGTTTTGACATCGAATTTTTGCATAGTGTTTTTCGCGCGAAATGAGATCAGAGCAAGATTTGCTGAATGTGAACCGAAGGAGTATACCGTCTGGCATGGTCGGATAATAGGCGAAATTGCAGGGGATTCATGGGGTGGCGCCGTGCCGGGCCTGGTTGGGCCGGGATGTTTACCACAGGAAGTCACCGCAGCAGTCGGCATGTCGGGCATCGGAAAAATGACAGGGGATAAGGAATGGAACTACGCTGCGCCTGGGTGACCAAGGACCCGGAATATATCGAATACCATGACAGACAGTGGGGGCGGCCGGTGCACGACTCGCGCGAGCTGTTTGCCAAACTTTGCCTGGATGGTCAGCAGGCGGGTCTCTCCTGGATCACCATCCTCAAGCGCACCGACAGTTATTACCGCGCCTATGCCGGGTTCGACCCCGGGCTCATCGTCGCCTTCGACGAGCAGGATGTGGCGCGGCTGATGCAAGACACCGGCATCATCCGCAATCGCCTTAAGGTCCAGTCGATCATCAAAAATGCCAGGGCCTATCTGGCGCTGGAGGCGCAGGGGATCGACTTCGCCGACTTCCTCTGGGGCTTCGTCGGCGGCGCCCCCATCGTCAATCGGCGCCAGGATAATGGTGACATCCCGGCTACCTCGTCAGAATCTGACGCTATGGCAAAGGCGCTCAAGAAACTCGGTTTCACCTTCGTCGGCAGTACGATTTGCTACGCTTTCATGCAGGCTGTGGGGATGGTGAACGATCATCTGGTGACCTGCCCCTGCCATGCCGAGTGCCAACGGGGGTAGGGTGGCTCCATTATTAGCTCACCGGTTCAGTTGGCATACAGTGATCGCTGCTCAAAATCCGCCTAACCATTTTGAGGAAATCCCCATGTTATTGATCCCATCCCGTGTACGTGCCCTTGGCGGCCTGATCCTGGCTTGCAGCTCTTTGCTGGCCGTGATGCCTGCCCAGGCGACCGATCGCCAGGATTCCCGCGATGTGCGCCAGGAAGTGCGCCCCGAGGTTCGGGAGGCCAAGGTAGATTGTCGTCAGGCCAACAACAAGGACAACTACGAGTGCCGCCAGGACAAGCGTGAAGTGAAGCAGGATGTTCGGGAGAAGGCCCGCGACGTCAAATACTGATCTCAAGCGTCCACCCTGCTGGCGGGTCTGACTGGACCCTCCCAGGCTCGGCTCATCGGCGTGAATGACCCAGACAAGTCTGCAGGGGATCGCCCTGCCGGACGTTGCTAGTCGTGGTTCCGTATATAATCTAGTGACGTGATATCCATGTATCCCGTCTACCCTGTGGAGTTAATCATGAAGAAGTTCGTATTCGCGCTGTTGGCCGCCAGTTCCCTGTTGGCTGTTCTGCCTGCACAGGCCACCGAACAGGCCGGGGAGCGCCGCGATGCCCGTGATGTGCGTCAGGACACCCGTCAGGAGTCCCGCGACGCCAAGCAAGAGTGCCGCGAAGGCCTGGTCGGCAATGCCGATTGCCGTCAAGAGCACCGTGACAGCAAGCAGGAAGGCCGCGACGAGGCCCGCGACATCAAATACTGATCCCGAGCGGCCGCTTGCAAGTGGGCACCATAACCAGGCCCCTTGCCGCGGCCATGTTGGCCTCAGTGTATAATTTCAGTAACGCCAAGCCGGTGTATTTCGCCTAGCCAAGGAGTCACCATGAAAAAGTCCGTATTTGTGCTGCTTGCAGCTACCGCCTTGCTGGCCGCCGCGCCGGTACTGGCAACCGAACAGGCGGAACAACGCCGTGATGCCCGCGATGTGCGCCAGGACACGCGTCAGGAATCCCGCCAAGCCAAGCAAGATTGCCGCAGTGGTGTGTTCGGCAATGCCGATTGCCGTCAGGAACATCGCCAGAACAAGCAGGAAGGCCGTGACGAGGCTCGCGACATCAAATACTGATGAGCGACCTGCATGGGCAGGCGATGCGAGCGTGATGGCAACCATGCCGTCGTGATCAAGATACAAGGGGGCTTAGGCCCCCTTGTTCATTTCCGTGATGCGTGCGCGTCACACTCTGGCGCCCCTCTGAGGTAGAATGCGCGACTCGTCCGGCTCGAGTCGGTTTTTTCAGAGGTTTTTCCCATGCATTTCAAGAAACTAGTTCCAGCGCTTGCTCTGACCATCGCCATGTCCGGCTGTACCACCAATCCCTATACCGGTGAATCCCAGACCTCCAAGGGGGCCTGGGGGGCGCTGGCCGGTGCCGCGACGGGCGCCGCCGTGGGTGCGCTTTCCTCCAGCAAGGGGGATCGCAAGAAGGGGATCCTGACCGGTGTGGCCGCTGGCGCCGCCCTGGGTGGCGGCATCGGTTATTACATGGATGTGCAGGAAGCCAAGCTGCGTGAGAAGCTGCAAGGCACAGGTGTCAGCGTGACCCGTAGCGGCGATCAGCTGATCCTGAACATGCCGAACAACGTCACCTTCGACAGCTCCAGCGCCCAGCTGAAGGCGGCCGGTGCCAACACCCTGTCCGGGGTGGCCATGGTAGTGGCCGAGTTCGACAAGACCCGTCTGAACGTGGTTGGTCACACCGACAGCACCGGCTCCCGCGAGCTGAACATGAAGCTCTCCGCCCAGCGCGCCGATGCCGTCGCCGCCCAGCTGATCGGTCAGGGTGTGGCCGGTAGCCGCATCGCCACCAGCGGAGTGGGTCCGGATCAGCCGGTTGCCACCAACAGCACCGCCGCCGGCAAGGCCCAGAACCGTCGGGTGACCATCACCCTGACGCCGACCGCCTGATAATCAATTAGACTCGTGCAACGAAAAAGCCCCGCCAGTTCGCTGGCGGGGCTTTTGCTATCTGGAGGTTTGGCGTCACGCCTCCTGCCGGAGGGAGTCATCCGCTTCGATTCAGACCGCGGCGGTCAGCTGGACCTCTACCTTGTAGCCTTCGTGGGCGAGACGGGCCTGCACGCAGGCACGCACCGGCGCGGTACCGGCCGGGAGCCAGGCATCCCACAGCGCGTTGAAGGCGGCGATGTCGGCTATGTCCTTGAGGTAGATGTTGGCCATCAGGATCTTGTCGACACCGGAGCCGTTGGCCTCCAGCAGACGCTGCAGGCTGTCCAGCACCTCGCGGGTCTGCTGGTGAATGTCGGCGCTCTCGGTGGCGGGGACTTCCACCACATAGAGGGTGCCGTTGTGGATGACCACATCTGACCAGCGGGCCGTGGTGCCGATTCGGGTAATGGCTGTCATGTTTGCTCCGGAACTGGGCTCATTGACCCTTGCGGATCAGATAGCGATAAGGGGCCTGCTCGGTTTCGCTGGCGATCAGGGTGTGATCCATGAAACGGCAGAAACTGGGGATGTCGCGGGTCGTCGAGGGATCGTCGGCACTGACCAGCAGGGTCTCCCCCTCGGCCATCAGCCGCACTTTCTTGCGCACCATCATCACGGGTTCGGGGCAACGAAGCCCAATTGCGTCCAATTCATGGGTTGCATCGCAGAATAAAGCACTCATCAATAATCAACCTTCAACCAATTCAGCTGCCAATAATACTCAAGGCGAAAAAATAATCAAATTACAGGGCGATATGCAGCATATGTAACCAAAATGTGATCAGGCCCTATCCACTCCCGGCTCGATGAGTAATATAAAAATTGAACCATATTCAACAAGGAGGTGTGAATATGCAGGTCTCCTACGGCAGATTACAAGCCTACGCAGGCATGGGGTTCCTGTCTTTCGCCATGATAGTGTTGGGCAGCCCGATTGGAAACACTGGTACCTGGTTTGGTGCCATGGTGATGATCGGTCTGGGGCTCTGGATCGAGCTCAGCGACTACTACGACGAGGACGAAGACGAGAATGATCGCTCCTGAGCCACTCAGGCTCTCCCGGTACTCAAAGGCGGACAGGATCCGCCTTTGTCATTTCTGCTCGGCACCGGAGCGGGTCGAGCGCATGGCGCGCTCCAGCTGCAGCGCCGTCTGCTCGGGATTGGCCTTGGTATCGTTGAAGAAGTTGCTCAGCACATCCATGATCGCCTGGCGCATGTTGGTCGGCGTGGCCATCCCCTCCGCCATGCTGGGCAGCAGGTTGCCATCGCGCTCCGCCAGCCGGAAGTCCTCGTAGGAGCGGATGGCGCAGCGATCGAACCTGCTCATGTCCGGCTGGTTGAGGGCGGGGATGGAGCCCTTCACCCGGTTGAACTCCTCCTGAAATTTCGGCGTCATCAGCAACTGGGCCAGCTCGCCCTGGGCCTGTATCTGGGCGGGATCCCGCTGTTTGAACATGGCGATGGAGTCCAGGTTGTAGCTGAACAGCCCCTGGCTACCCGGGCTGGGCAGGCATTCGATATCCTCCCCTGGCCGATAGTTGCCGGCGCTCAGCTCCCCCTTCACCCAGTCCCCCATGATCTGCATGGCGGCGCCGCCACTCTCCAGCAGGTTGGTGGCCTGGTGCCACTTCAGCCCGGCATACTTCTCCGGCACGTAGCCGCGCAACTGCTGGAAGCGGGTCAGCACCCGCACCATGTCGGGCCCGGTCAGGGTCGCCTCGTCCTGCTCCAGGAAGGCCTTGCGGTAGAACGCCTTGCCGCCTTCCCCCAGCGCCACCGTTTCGAACAGCACCGCCAGCTGCCAGGGCTCGTTGCCGATGGCGAGCGGCGCCACTCCCTGCGCCTTGAGCTGCTCCGCCACCGCTACGAATTGGTTCCAGTCGGTGGGCGGGGTCAGCCCCAGCCGCTCGAACACCTTGCGGTTGAGCCACAGCCAGTTGACTCTGTGGATGCCGGTCGGCACCGCCATCAGGGCGCCGTTCTGGCTGAGGGTTTCGCGCACCATGGGGGAGAGCTGCGGGTACCAGCCGAGGTGTTCGGCCATGGGGCTGAGGTCGCGCAGGAAGCCGAGCCCGGCCCACTCGTGCAATTCATAGCCCTTGAGGTGCGCCGCCTCCGGCGGGTTGGCCGCCAGCGCCCGGCTCTTGAGCACCGTCATGGCGCTCTTGCCGCCGCCGCCCTGCACCGCGAAGTCGTTCCACTGGTTGCCGCGCTCCGCCCATTCCGACTTGAGCACCTCCACCGCCCTGGCTTCGCCGCCGGACGTCCACCAGTGCAGCACCTCCACCTGGGCGGCGCCGACCGGCAGGGACAACAGGGCTATGACAGAAAAAGACAACCACTTCATAAGGTTACTACCTTGGTAGGGAGAGGGTGGCCTGCAGGCCACCCTGCGGGCGATTTTCCAGCACCAGATCGCCGCCGTGGGCGTGAGCGATGTTGCGGGCGATGCCGAGGCCGAGACCGGTCCCCGAGGGATCCGAGCTCAACCGGTAGTAGGGTTCGAAGATACGCTCCAGCTGATCTTCCGGCAGGCCCTGGCCTTCGTCCATGATGAACAGGATCAGCATCTCCTCGTCATCCATGATGATGATGCGCACCTTCTGGCCATATTTGATGCCATTGTCCACCAGATTGCCGATGCAGCGCTTGAGCGCCAGCAGCTTGCCGCGATAGGGCCACTTGCAGTGCCCCTCGATGGTGAGCCGGTCCTCGTGCAGGTTCATGGCCTCGGCCATCTGCTCCAGCAGGAGATTGACGTCGATAAGCTCGATGTTCTCGTGGATGTCGGTCTCCTTCACCGTCTGCAGCGCCCCCTTCACCATCAGCTCCAGCTCGTCGAGATCCTTGCTGAACTTGGCGATCTGGGTCTCGTTGTCGAGCAGCTCGACCCGCAGTCGCAGCCGGGTGATGGGGGTCTTGAGATCGTGGGAGATGGAGCTGAACAGCCGCTCCCTGTCATCGATGAAGCGGCGGATACGCTGCTGCATGATGTTGAAGGCGCGGGTCGCCGCCACTATCTCGGAGGCCCCTTCCTCCTTGAGGGGAGGCTGATCGATGTCCTTGCCGAGATTGACCGCCGCCTTGGCGAGCCGGCGCAGCGGCCGGGTCTGCCAGCGCACCAGCAGGAAGGTGAAGAAGCAGAGGAACACCGTCATCAGGGCGATGAAGCGCACCTGGTTGCTCGGCATCACCGTATCGTCGAGCGTCATGTAGGGGGCGGGCAACAGGGCCGCCAGGTAGAGCCACTCCCCCGGCTCTATCTCGATCTGGGTCACCAGCACCGGGGGGTTGATGGGTTCGAGGGAGAGGGTGTAGCGGGCCCAGGAGGAGGGCAGATCCGCCAGCAGGGTGTCGTTGTTGAAGACGTGCAGCTCTTCCGGACGGGAGAAGTCCACCTTGATGGCCATGGCGTCGGAGAGCTTGCGGGCGAGCACCTCCTCCACCTCCTTCAGCACCAGCGTCTTGCGCTCGCTGTCCGGGATGGCGCTGATGTGGATCTCCTCCTCGTTCAGCGACACGAAGAAGCGGCTGCCCCCCATGTTGCGCAGCTGGTCCAGCGCGATATGGCGGTACTGCAGCGGCAGGGACTTGAAGAAGTTGACGGTGGAGGCGGCCGACAGCGCCAGGTTGCGGGTGGTGCTGAGCATGCCTTCCAGCTCCCGCTTCTGGATCTGCTGCATCCAGATGCCGGTGAGTATGGTCTGGGAGAGCAGGATGGCGAGCAGCAACAGCAACAGCATCCGCGACAGCAGGGAGCGGGGCACCAGCGCCTGCCAGAACCGCCGGCTTTTCATGGGATCTCGTGCCTCTTGTCGATCAGCGGGTAGCCGCTGCTATGGCGCTGCGCCTGCCAGAACGTCTGGTCTTTCATGGGATCTCGTGGACTTCGGCGATCAGCATGTAGCCGCTGCCCCGTATGGTCTTGATGATGCGCGGGCTCTTGCCGTTGTCACCGAGCTTCTGGCGCAGGCGGCTGATCTGCACGTCGATGCCGCGCTCCATCGGCAGGCTCTCGCGGCCCCGGGTGGCATCCGAGATGGTGTCTCTGTCCAGCACCACGCCGGGCTGCTGCAGGAACATGCCGAGCAGCAGGGCATCGCTGCCGGAGAGATCCAGCAGGCTGCCGTCGTCGTGGGTCAGCTGATGGCTCAGGGTGTCCAGGGTCCAGTCGGCGAAGCGCAGGCGACGACTCGGCTCCTTCTCTTTTTCCGGCTGGCGGAACTCGGCCCGGCGCAGCAGCGCCTTGATGCGGGCCTGCAGCTCGCGCGGGCTGAACGGCTTGGCGATGTAGTCATCGGCGCCGAGTTCGAGGCCGATCACCCGATCCGCCTCATCGGAGGCGGCGGTCAGCATGATGATGGGCACCTGAGAGTCGCGACGGATCTGCTGGCAGAGGGTAAAGCCGTCGTCGCCGGGCATCATGATGTCCAGAATGATCAGGTCCGGGCTGTGCTGGGCGAGTTGCTGACGCATCTCGTCGCCCCCTGCCGCCGTCAATACCTGAAAGCCGGCCCGGCTCAGGTATTCGTTGAGCAGCTCGCGGATCTCTTGGTCGTCGTCGACGATCAGCAATTGTTTGCTCGTTGACATATGTATGTGCATCCACCCATTTTTTTGTGCAGATTGAACCTGTCGAGGGGGCAAAAAGCAAGCAAGCCCCCCTCCTAATGTGAGGTTATGGGCAATATAGCCCCAGATCCGGGGTTGAGAAGAAAAAAGGCCGACCCAAACGGGGCGGCCAACACGCAGATTCCGACGGCAAGAGATCACCTCGTGTGGCGATCTCCACAGACTCGATGACGGGTCGGTCAGACCGACCCCACAGCAGACAATTCGGTATCGCCCTCACCCACGAGTGCGGGCGATACCCTGATCGAGCCGAGATGGCCGGATCAGCGACTTTCAGTTCATCACACCCGCTCGAACACGGTGGCGATGCCCTGGCCCAGACCGATACACATGGTCGCGACCCCCAGGGTGGCATCCTTCTCTTCCATCAGGTTGATCAGGGTGGTGGAGATACGGGCACCGGAGCAGCCGAGCGGGTGGCCCAGGGCGATGGCACCGCCGTTCAGGTTCACCTTCTCGTCCACCAGATCCTGCAGCCCCAGATCCTTGACGCAGGGCAGGGACTGGGCGGCGAAGGCCTCGTTCAACTCGAACAGGTCGATGTCGCCGACGGTCAGACCGGCACGCTTGAGCGCCTTCTGGGTGGCGGGCACCGGGCCGTAACCCATGATGGCGGCGTCGCAGCCGGCGATGGCCATGGCTCGTACCCTGGCACGGGGAGTCAGCCCCAGCGCCTTGGCACGATCCGCGCTCATCACCAGCATGGCGGCGGCGCCGTCGGACAGGGCCGAGGAGGTGCCGGCGGTGACGGTGCCGTTGACCGGGTCGAACACCGGGCGCAGCTGGCCCAGGGTCTCGACTGTGGTCTCCGGCCGGATCACCTCGTCGTAGTCGTAGAAGAAGCGGGCGCCGCTGGCGTCATGGCCTTCCAGCCCGACGATCTCCCTGGCGAAGCGTCCTTCCAGGGTGGCGGCATGGGCGCGGCGGTGGGAGCGGGCGGCAAACTCGTCCTGCTGCTGACGGCTGATGCCGTGCAGCTTGCCCAGCATCTCGGCGGTCAGCCCCATCATGCCGGAGGCCTTGGCCACCGTTTTGGCCATGCCGGGGTGGAAGTCGACGCCGTGGCTCATGGGCACGTGACCCATGTGCTCGACGCCGCCGATGATGAAGATGTCCCCGTCACCCACCTGGATGGCGCGGGAGGCATCGTGCAGCGCCTGCATGCTGGAGCCGCACAGGCGGTTGACGGTGACGGCGCCGACCTGCTTGGGAATGCCGGCCAGCAGGGCGGCGTTGCGGGCGATGTTGAAGCCCTGCTCCAGGGTCTGCTGCACGCAGCCCCAGTAGATGTCCTCGATCTCGTTCGGATCGAGGTTGGGGTTGCGCAGCAGGATGGAGCTCATCAGGTGCGCGGACAGATCTTCTGCACGCACGTTGCGGAAGGCGCCGCCCTTGGACCGGCCCATGGGGGTCCGGATACAGTCGACAATGACTACGTCTTTCATGAATGGATCTCCTCTCCGCAATCAGTAGAAGGTTTTGCCCTGGGCGGCCATCGCACGCAGCTTGTCGCTGACGCGGTAGAGCGGGCCCAGATCGGCATACTGGTCGGCCATGGCCACGTAACGATCCAGACCTATGGTGTCCAGATAGCGGAACACACCACCACGGAAGGGAGGGAAGCCCAGCCCATAGACCAGCGCGATGTCCGCTTCCGCCGGGGTGGCGACTATGCCTTCCTCCAGGCAGAGCACCACTTCGTTGATCATGGGGATCATCATGCGGGCGATGATGGCGTCCTTGTCGTAATCCTGTTTCGGCTTGGCAATCGGGGCCAGCAGCTCGTAAGCGGCGACATCGGCCACCTTCTTCGGCTTGCCTTTCTTGTCCTGCTCGTAGGCGTAGAAGCCCTTGCCATTCTTCTGACCGAAGCGGCTGGCGTCATACATCACATCGATGGCGGTGCGGCTGGTCTTGCTCATGCGCGCCGGGAAACCCTGGGCCATGACGTCACCGGCATGGTGACCGGTGTCGATGCCGACCACGTCCAGCAGGTAGGCCGGGCCCATGGGCCAGCCGAACTCTCTCTCCATCACCTTGTCGACGGCGGCGAAGTCGGCGCCATCGGCGACCAGCTGGTTGAAGCCGAAGAAGTAGGGGAACAGCACCCGGTTGACGAAGAAGCCAGGGCAGTCGTTGACCACCACCGGTGACTTGCCCATGGCGGCGGCGTAGGCCACCACGCGGTTGATGGTGTCATCGCTGGTCTGCTCGCCGCGGATGATCTCCACCAGGGGCATGCGGTGCACCGGGTTGAAGAAGTGCATGCCGCAGAAATTCTGCGGGCGCTTCAGCCCCTTGGCCAGCAGGGAGATGGGGATGGTGGAGGTGTTGCTGGCGAGCACGGCGTCATCACCTATGATGGCTTCCACTTCGCCCAGCACGGCGGCCTTCACCTTGGGATTCTCGACCACGGCCTCGACCACCAGATCCACCTGCTTGACGCTGTCATAGCTCAGGGTGGGGGTGATGGCGGAGAGCACCTGGCCCATCTTGATGCCGTCGATACGGCCCTTCTCGAGCTGGCCGTTGAGCAGCTTGGTGGCTTCGCCCATGCCAAGCGCCAGTGCCTTCTCGTTGATGTCCTTCATCACCGCCGGAATGCCCTTGCTGGCGGACTGGTAGGCGATACCGCCCCCCATGATGCCGGCACCGAGCACGGCGGCGTGGCTGGTGGCCTTGGCGGCCTGCTTGGCGGCCTTCTTGGCCAGCGCCTTGATGTGCTGATCGTTGAGGAAGATGCCGACCAGGGCCTTGGCGACGTCGGTCTTGGCGAGCTTGATGAAGCCTTGCGCCTCGACGTTGAGCGCCTCGTCGCGGCTCATGCCGGCGGCGGCCTCGACCGTCTTCACGGCCATCATCGGGGCCGGGTAGTGCTTGCCTGCCACCGCTGCGACCATGCCGGCGGCGGTGCTGAAGCTCATCATGGCTTCCAGCTTGGAGAGGCGCAGTGGGGCCTTCTTGGCGGCGCGACGGCCCTGCCAGTCCAGCTTGCCGGCGATGGCGTCTCTCATCATCTGCAGGGCGGCGCCGTGCAGGGCATCCGGGGCGACCACGGCATCGATGGCACCCACCTTGAGGGCATCATCGGCACGGACATCCTTGCCGGTGGTGATCCACTCCAGTGCGTTGTCGGCACCGATCACCCGCGGCAGGCGGACTGTGCCGCCAAAGCCCGGCATGATGCCGAGTTTGGTCTCTGGCAGGCCAATCCTGGCGCTGCTGTCGGCCAGCCGAAAATCGGTGGACAGTATGGTTTCGCAGCCGCCGCCCAGGGCGTGGCCCTTGATGGCGGACAGGGTCGGGACCGGCAGATCTTCGATGGCGCTGAAGATGTCGTTGGCTTTCTTCAGCCAGCCGAGCAAGTCTTCTTGCGGCAGATCGAACAGTTCCAGGAATTCGGTGATGTCGGCGCCGACGATAAAGGCGTCTTTGCCAGAGGTGAGGATCAGACCTTTTAGTTCACGTTCTTGTTTTAATGCGGCGATCGCTTCGCTCAGCGAGAGCAGGGTAGCGCGATCCAGCTTGTTGACTGAACCCGGGGCATCAAACCTCAGCTCGGCAATGCCGTGTTCGAGGTAGCTGACCGACAGGGTTTCGCCTTGGTAGATCATGAGAGTGTCTCCTTGTTCCCACGCGGTGGGGGGCTTTGCTCCTTTCTCCCCAGCAGGGGGCGAGGCTCACTATTGATCCAAAATAAGACAATTTCAACACCTATTTAAAACAATTGTTTAACAGATCTCGAGTAAAAACTCGTTCTGGGTGATGAGACAGAATAAAGGCGCCAGGAGGCGCCTTTATTCTGCTGGTCCGGCTCAGCTGGCCAGCTCCGGCCGGTTGCGGTACTGGTTCAATACCTCGGGATCGGCGAGGGCATGGGTGTTGTTGACGGGCCTGTTGTGCACCACCTCGCGCACCGCCAGCTCCACTATCTTGCCGGACTTGGTACGGGGGATGGCATCCACCTGCAGGATGCGGGCGGGCACATGGCGGGCGGTACAGTGCTGGCGGATCTGCTGGCGGATACGCTCACGCAACAGCTCATCGAGCCGCAGCCCGGCCCTGAGCTTGACGAACAGCACCACCCGTTCGTCCTGCTGCCACTGCTGGCCGATGACGATGCTCTCCTCCACCTCGCCTAACTGCTCCACGTAGCGGTAGATCTCGCTGGTACCGATGCGCACGCCACCCGGGTTGAGGGTGGCATCGGAGCGGCCATAGAAGAGGACGCCGCCGGTGTCGGTCAGCTCGATCCAGTCGCCGTGGCACCAGATGTTGTCGAAGCGATCGAAGTAGGCGGCGTGATACTTGTCGCCGTTCTCGTCGCCCCAGAAGTAGATGGGCTGGGCCGGGAACGGCTTGGTGCAGACCAGCTCCCCCTTCTCGCCCTGCACCGGCTGGCCCGCCTCGTTGAACACCTGCACCGCCAGCCCCAGACCACGGCCCTGGCTCTCGCCGCGATAGACAGGGCTCAAGGGGTTGCCGATGACGAAGCAGGAGCAGATGTCGGTGCCGCCGGAGATGGAGCTGAGCTGTACATCTTTTTTGATCCCCTGATAGACATAGTCGAACCCCTCCGGCGAGAGCACTGAGCCGGTGCTGCAGATCAGCCGCAGGGCCGGCAGCTCATGGGTCTTGATCGGGGCATAACCCTGCTTGTGCAAGGCATCCAGGTACTTGGCGGAGGTGCCAAACAGGCTGACCTGTTCGTCGCGGGCCAGATCCCAGAGTACGTTGCCGTCCGGGTAGAAGGGAGAGCCATCGTAGAGCACCAGAGTGGCGCCGGAGGCGAGGGCGCTCACCAGCCAGTTCCACATCATCCAGCCGCAGGTGGTGAAGTAGAACACCCGCTCCCCCGGCTTGACGTCGCAGTGCAGCTGATGCTCCTTGAGGTGCTGCAGCAGGGTGCCGCCGATGCCGTGGACTATGCACTTGGGTTTGCCGGTGGTGCCTGACGAATAGAGGATGTAGAGCGGATCGTTGAAGCCCATGGGTTCGAAGCTGAGGCTGGCATCCGGCTGGCTGGCCAGGATCTGTTGCCAATCCTGGCCGAGCAACAGGGGATGGCCGAGCAGCGGGATCATCACCGTCTGCTCTATGCTGTCGATCTGGCCGACCACGCTGGCCACCTTGGCCTGAATGTCGATCCCCTTACCGTTGTAACGATAACCGTCCACCGCGAACAGCACCCGGGGCCGGGTCTGACCGAAGCGCTCCACCACGCTGGCCTCGCCGAAATCGGGGCTGGTAGAGGTCCAGACCGCCCCCAGGCTGGTGGTGGCCAGCATGGCGATCACGGCCTCCGGAATATTGGGCAGATAGGCGGCGACCACATCGCCGCGCCCTATGCCCTGCGCACGCAACCACTGGCTTAGGCGGGCGACACGCGCCCCCAGCTCGGCCCAGCTCAGGGTCTGGCTCGCCCCTCCCTCGATGCGGGAGATGATGGCCGGGCTCTCGTCCTGGCGGCGCAGCAGGTTCTCGGCGAAGTTGAGGCGACTGTCCGGGAACCAGCGGGAGCGCTGCATGTCCTGGCGGTTCTCCGCCACTATGTTGCCCAGCTCGCCCTTGACGCCACAGTGCTGCCACACCAGCGGCCAGAAGCGGGTGGTCTTCTCCACCGACCATTGGTACAGGTCGGCATAGCTGCGCAGCTGCAGGTCGTGGAAGTGGTTGACCTCGGCCATAAACTGATGGAGGTTGGAGCCTTGCATCCTGTCCTGATCCGGTTGCCACAGGCAAAGGTTGTGCATGAATTGTTCCTGACTGCTTATATCTGCTGGCAGTGTATTGAATTGTTCTTTATTTGTTAATGGTTGGTTTTTGTTTCATAACAAAATCCTTGTAACCTATGCGTTACCTCACGAAGCGACAGCTTGACGGTTCGAGCCAGAATTCGCTTGATGTTATGCTGAAGCCACATTTGCCCGGAGCAGGACGCCATGAGCAGTTACAGTCAACTTTTTGCCCAGCACCTCGACACCCTACAGCAACGCACCCGCGACATACTGCAACAGCAGGGGCTCGGCGGCCTGGCCATTCATTCGGGCCAGACACACCGCATCTTCCTCGACGATCAGGATTACCCCTTCAAGGTCAATCCACACTTCAAGGCCTGGTTGCCGGTGCTGGACAATCCCCATTGCTGGCTGCTGGTGGATGGGGTGAGCAAGCCGGTCTTGCTGTTCTATCGCCCGGTGGATTTCTGGCACAAGGTGGCGGACCTGCCCAATGCCTTCTGGGTCGACTTCTTCGACATTCGCTTCCTGACCAAGCCGGAGCAGGTGGCGGATTATCTGCCCGCCGACAAGCAGGAGTGGGCCTATCTGGGCGGTCACCTCGAGGTGGGCCAGCTGCTGGGGCTGGGCCAGCCCAACCCGGAGGCCGTGCTCAACTACCTGCACTATCACCGCGCCTACAAGACGCCCTATGAGCTGGAGTGTCTGCGCGAGGCGAACCGCATCGGCGTGCGTGGCCATATCGCCGCCAAGGACTCTTTCATGGCCGGGGCGAGCGAGTTCGAGATCAACCTGTCCTATATGAAGGCGGTTGGGCAGGGCGCCAATGAGGCACCCTATGGCAACATCATCGCCATCAACCGCAACGCCGCCATCCTCCATTACACCCACCTGTCTACCCAGCGGGTGCCGGATGCGGAGCGCCACTCCTTCCTGATCGATGCCGGGGTGGATTATCACGGTTATGCCTCCGACATCACCCGCACCTGGGCCTGGCGCCGTGGCGAGTTCGCCGATCTGATCGCGGCGCTGGATGCGCAGCAGCAGGAGATCATCAAGGAGATCAAACCGGGTCGCCGCTACAGCGAGCTACACCTGCAGATGCACCACAGGCTGGCGCGCCTGTTACAGGCCGTGGAACTGGTGGACATGTCGGTGGACGAGATGATCCACACCGGCGTCACCAATGTGTTCTTCCCCCATGGCCTTGGCCACTTCCTCGGCCTGCAGGTACACGATGCGGGTGGCTTCATGCAGGACGAGCGCGGCACCCATCTGCCGGCACCCGAGCAGTTCCCCTACCTGCGCTGCACTCGGGTGATGGAGGTGGGTCAGGTGTTTACTATCGAGCCCGGCCTCTACTTCATCGACAGCCTGCTGGAGCCGCTGCGTCAGGGCGATCAGGGCAAGCGTGTCAACTGGAACAAGGTCGAGGCGCTGCGTCCCTTCGGTGGTATTCGCATCGAGGACAACGTGGTGCTGCATGCCAACGGGGTGGAGAATCTCACCAGACAAGCGGGGCTCTGATGGCGGCAGCCTATGCCATCCCTGCGGCGCCAATGGAATTGAGTGAGGAGATCAAGAAGAGTCGCTTCATCACCCTGCTGGCTCACACCCCCACGGTCGAGGATGCCAAGTCCTGGATCGGCGAGGTCAAGCGGCAACACCCAACGGCCCGGCATCACTGCTGGGCCTTTGTCGCCGGGGCGCCACAGGATAGCCAGGTGTACGGTTTCAGCGATGACGGTGAACCCTCGGGCACGGCGGGCAAGCCCATGCTGGCCCAGCTGATGGGCTCAGGTGTCGGCGAGATCGCGGCCGTGGTGGTGCGTTACTACGGTGGCGTACTGCTGGGCACCGGCGGCCTGGTCAAGGCCTATGGCGGCGGGGTGGGGGCGGCGCTCAAGCGGCTCGAGACCCGGATTCAACGCCCGCAAGCCAGCTCCCTTATCTGCTGTGACTATACCGACATGGGCGCGGTGGAGGCGCTGATCTCCGCCCATCAGGGTCAGTTGCTGACGGCCGATTATGGTCAGCAGGTCCGTCTGCAGGTGTCCTGGGATGCCGCCATCTGGACCCGGATTGCCCAGGAACTGACAGATAGGACTCATGGCCGGGTATCTCTTCGTCCCTTAGATGGCTAGAATCCATCGCTCTTTTAGCCTGAAGAGGGAGCCAGAATGCAGATTCTGAGCATTATTCGTATCGTTGGCCTGCTGGTCGCGCTATTCAGCTCGACCATGCTGCTGCCCGCGATGGTCGCTTTTGGGTACCGTGACGGTGGCGGTGCCGAGTTTGTCAATTCCTTCTTCATCGCCCTGCTGCTCGGTGCCCTGCTCTGGTTCCCGAACCGCCATCATAAGAAAGACCTCCGCTCCAAGGAGGGTTTTCTTATCGTCGTGCTGTTCTGGGTCGTGTTGGGCAGCGTGGGGGCCTTGCCGTTCCTGCTGGGCGAGGTGCCCGGCATGACGGTCTCAGAGGCCTTCTTCGAATCCTTCTCCGGCCTGACGACCACGGGTGCGACCGTGCTGACCGGGCTGGACAACCTGCCCAAGGCCTTCCTCTTCTATCGCCAGCTGCTGCAGTGGCTGGGGGGCATGGGGATCATAGTGCTGGCGGTCGCCATCCTGCCGCTGCTCGGCATCGGGGGCATGCAGCTCTATCGTGCCGAGATCCCGGGGCCGGTCAAGGACAACAAGGTCACCCCGCGCATCGCCGAGACGGCCAAGGCGCTCTGGTTCATCTATCTGCTGCTGACGTCGCTCTGCGCCCTGGCCTACTGGATGGCCGGCATGACCCTGTTCGATGCCATCTGTCACTCCTTCTCCACCCTGTCGGTGGGGGGCTTCTCGACCCACGATGCCAGCATCGGCTTCTTCAACAGCCCGGCCATCAACCTGATCACGGTGCTGTTCCTGCTGCTGGCCAGCGTCAACTTCGCCCTGCACTTCATGGTGTTCGCCCACAAGCCGGTCCGGCTGAGCAGTTATCTGCGCGATTCGGAATTGAAGGTGTTTCTGGCCATTCAAGGGGTACTGGTGCTGATCTGCTTCGTCTCCCTGCTGCTCCACGGCCACTACGCCACCTGGCAGGAGGCACTCAACCACGGTCTGTTCCAGGCGGTGTCCCTCGGTACGACTACGGGGTATAGCACGACCAGCTATGCCGACTGGCCCTCTTTCCTGCCCATGCTGCTGATGTTCTCTGCCTTTATTGGCTGTTGTGCCGGCAGCACCGGGGGCGGTATCAAGGTGATGCGCTTCATGATCCTGTTCCTGCAGGGGATGCGTGAGCTCAAGCGGCTGGTGCACCCACGCGCCATCTATACCCTCAAACTGGGGCGGCGGGCGGTGCCGGAGCGGATCGTCGAGGCGGTGTGGGGCTACTTCGCCACCTATATCATCCTGTTCTTCATCTTCATGCTGCTGTTGCTGATGACGGGGTTGAACGAGGTGACCGCGTTCACGGCCGTGGCGGCCGCCTTCACCAACGTGGGGCCTGGCTTGGGGGAGGTCTCCAGCAACTTCGGCAATATCTCGGCGACGGCCCAGTGGATCCTGGTGGTCGCCATGCTGTTTGGCCGATTGGAAATTTTCACACTTCTGGTACTGTTTACTCCTGCATTCTGGCGTAGTTGAGGTAGGTATGGATAAGATTTTGGTGCTTTATTCTTCTCGGGACGGCCAAACACGGAAAATCGTGGATGCCATGCTGGAAGAGATGCCAGGATGCGAGGTGGTGATGCATGACCTGCATACCCTGCCCATGTGCAACCTCAGCAAGTTCAAGAAGGTGTTGATCGGCGCCTCTATTCGTTACGGCAACTTCCATCCCAGCCTGCTCAACTTTATCCATGCACATCATGAACAGCTGGAAGTGGCCAATGCGGCCTTCTTCTGTGTCAACCTGACGGCGCGCAAGCCCGAGAAGCAGACACCGCAAACCAATGCTTATATGAAGAAGTTCCTGCGCCTCTCGCCGTGGAAGCCGAAGACGCTGGGGGTGTTTGCCGGTGCGCTGCAATACTCCCGCTATAACTGGTGGCAGACCCGCATCATCCAGCTGATCATGAGGTTGACCGGGGGCAGCACGGACACCAGCAAGGATCTCGAGTTTACCGATTGGGAAAAGGTGCGCAGTTTTGCACGGGAGTTTTGGTCAAAAAGGTAGCAAACCCGCGTCATTGCTCGTTAACGCCCCGCCGATGCGGGGCTTTTTGTTTGATTTATAGGCATTCGAATCGATGGATCGCAAAAAGCAGGCTTTTTTGCATATTTCCCCTTGTCATCGCGGCCTGGCTCCCTATAATGCGCCCCTACCAGCACGGCAGAACACGCCGGACTGATGAGCCAGCTTCCTCGTGAAGTGGGCGCCGAAAGAAAAGCGAAAACAAGCGCTTGACTTTCGAAGTGAGGAGCGTAATATGCGCCTCCTCAACGCGATAAGCGTGACGC
>NZ_LR134376.1:4287500-4412500 GCF_900637545.1 Aeromonas encheleia | reverse complement strand
CTTAGTAGCGGCGAGCGAACGGGGATTAGCCCTTAAGTTTCTTGGAAGTTAGTGGAATGGTCCTGGAAAGGCCAGCGATACAGGGTGATAGCCCCGTACATGAAAACGACCTTGAAGTGAAATCGAGTAGGGCGGGACACGTGACATCCTGTCTGAATATGGGGGGACCATCCTCCAAGGCTAAATACTCCTGACTGACCGATAGTGAACCAGTACCGTGAGGGAAAGGCGAAAAGAACCCCTGTGAGGGGAGTGAAATAGAACCTGAAACCGTGTACGTACAAGCAGTGGGAGCCCTTCGGGGTGACTGCGTACCTTTTGTATAATGGGTCAGCGACTTACATTTTGTAGCGAGGTTAACCGTATAGGGGAGCCGTAGGGAAACCGAGTCTTAACTGGGCGTCTAGTTGCAAGGTGTAGACCCGAAACCGGGTGATCTAGCCATGGGCAGGTTGAAGGTTGAGTAACATCAACTGGAGGACCGAACCCACTAACGTTGCAAAGTTAGGGGATGACCTGTGGCTGGGGGTGAAAGGCCAATCAAACTCGGAGATAGCTGGTTCTCCCCGAAAGCTATTTAGGTAGCGCCTCGGACGAATACTACTGGGGGTAGAGCACTGTTTGGACTAGGGGGTCATCCCGACTTACCAACTCCATGCAAACTCCGAATACCAGTAAGTAATATCCGGGAGACACACGGCGGGTGCTAACGTCCGTCGTGAAGAGGGAAACAACCCAGACCGCCGGCTAAGGTCCCAAAGTTCTGGTTAAGTGGGAAACGATGTGGGAAGGCTCAGACAGCTAGGATGTTGGCTTAGAAGCAGCCATCATTTAAAGAAAGCGTAATAGCTCACTAGTCGAGTCGGCCTGCGCGGAAGATGTAACGGGGCTCAAACCAGGCACCGAAGCCGCGGATTCACACTTATGTGTGAGTGGTAGGGGAGCGTTCTGTAAGTCTGCGAAGGTGTATCGAGAGGTATGCTGGAGATATCAGAAGTGCGAATGCTGACGTAAGTAACGATAAAGGGGGTGAAAAGCCTCCTCGCCGGAAGACCAAGGGTTCCTGTCCAACGTTAATCGGGGCAGGGTGAGTCGACCCCTAAGGTGAGGCCGAAAGGCGTAATCGATGGGAAGCAGGTTAATATTCCTGCACGACTTGTAATTGCGATGGGGGGACGGAGAAGGCTAGGTGGGCCAGGCGACGGTTGTCCTGGTGAAAGTGCGTAGGCGGTATCTCTAGGCAAATCCGGAGATGCAACGCTGAGACACGAGACGAAGCCACTACGGTGGTGAAGCCATTGATGCCATGCTTCCAGGAAAAGCCTCTAAGCTTCAGATTACAAGTCATCGTACCCCAAACCGACACAGGTGGTCGGGTAGAGAATACCAAGGCGCTTGAGAGAACTCGGGTGAAGGAACTAGGCAAAATAGAACCGTAACTTCGGGAGAAGGTTCGCTCTTGACAGTGAAGTCCCTTGCGGATGGAGCAGTTGGGAGTCGCAGTGACCAGATGGCTGGGACTGTTTATCAAAAACACAGCACTCTGCAAACACGAAAGTGGACGTATAGGGTGTGACACCTGCCCGGTGCCGGAAGGTTAATTGATGGGGTTAGCGCAAGCGAAGCTCTTGATCGAAGCCCCGGTAAACGGCGGCCGTAACTATAACGGTCCTAAGGTAGCGAAATTCCTTGTCGGGTAAGTTCCGACCTGCACGAATGGTGTAACCATGGCCATGCTGTCTCCACCCGAGACTCAGTGAAATCGAATTCGCCGTGAAGATGCGGTGTACCCGCGGCTAGACGGAAAGACCCCGTGAACCTTTACTACAGCTTGGCACTGAACATTGAACCTACATGTGTAGGATAGGTGGGAGGCTTTGAAGGCGTGACGCCAGTTGCGCTGGAGCCGTCCTTGAAATACCACCCTTGTATGTTTGATGTTCTAACGCAGGGCCCTGAATCGGGCTCGCGGACAGTGCCTGGTGGGTAGTTTGACTGGGGCGGTCTCCTCCCAAAGAGTAACGGAGGAGCACGAAGGTTGGCTAATCCTGGTCGGACATCAGGAGGTTAGTGCAATGGCATAAGCCAGCTTAACTGCGAGACGGACAGGTCGAGCAGGTACGAAAGTAGGTCATAGTGATCCGGTGGTTCTGAATGGAAGGGCCATCGCTCAACGGATAAAAGGTACTCCGGGGATAACAGGCTGATACCGCCCAAGAGTTCATATCGACGGCGGTGTTTGGCACCTCGATGTCGGCTCATCACATCCTGGGGCTGAAGTCGGTCCCAAGGGTATGGCTGTTCGCCATTTAAAGTGGTACGCGAGCTGGGTTCAGAACGTCGTGAGACAGTTCGGTCCCTATCTGCCGTGGGCGTTGGATGATTGAAGGGAGTTGCTCCTAGTACGAGAGGACCGGAGTGAACGAACCTCTGGTGTTCGGGTTGTCACGCCAGTGGCACTGCCCGGTAGCTAAGTTCGGAATCGATAACCGCTGAAAGCATCTAAGCGGGAAGCGAGCCCTGAGATGAGTCATCCCTGACCCCTTGAGGGTCCTAAAGGGCCGTTGGAGACCACAACGTTGATAGGTGGGGTGTGTAAGCGCGGCGACGTGTTGAGCTAACCCATACTAATTACCCGTGAGGCTTAACCATACAACACCCAAGAAGTGTTCTGGGCCTTGTAGCAGATGAAGAACTACTTACTTAATTCAGTGATAGTGACCAAGCTAAGCGCTTAGTCGTTATTCACGTCAGCTTTCCGAGATTGAAGTTTTTGCCTGGCGGCCATAGCGCCGTGGAACCACCTGATCCCATGCCGAACTCAGAAGTGAAACGCGGTAGCGCCGATGGTAGTGTGGCATTCGCCATGCGAGAGTAGGACACTGCCAGGCTCCTAATTACGGTCACAGCGATGTGATTGGTCGTGCAGCGATGTAAGGTTGTTGCGGACAACAGATTTAGATAACGCACACAGTGTGTTCTTTACCGGTTAGTGTGCTGATATGGCTCAGTTGGTAGAGCGCATCCTTGGTAAGGATGAGGTCCCCAGTTCGACTCTGGGTATCAGCACCAGTTTTAAGTTAGTGATACAGCTTTTGCCTGACGGCAATAGCGCCGTGGAACCACCTGATCCCATGCCGAACTCAGAAGTGAAACGCGGTAGCGCCGATGGTAGTGTGGCATTCGCCATGCGAGAGTAGGACACTGTCAGGCACCTATTTAGAAGAGGCCTCCCATGCGGGAGGCCTTTTTGCTTTGGTGTTTTTTCCTGTTCTGATGGGTTTCTTTTAGTAAAAATGCTGGGCTGTCAGCATGTTGCCCGTTACTCTTGGACTGGTATTGTCGCGAGTCATCGCCAGAGGAGTATGCATGGCCACATTGAAGGAAATAGCGCTGGAGGCGGGGGTTTCCCAGGCCACGGTGTCACGGGTGCTCAATGAGGATCCGACGCTGAGCGTCAAGGAAGAGACCAGGCAGAAGATCTTCGAGATTGCCGAGCGACTGGAGTACAAGACCAGCAGCGCCCGCAAGGGGGTGCACAAGAGCAAGCTGCACTTTCTGGCGGTCTATGCCTACCCGCAGAGCACCGAGGTCAACGACCCCTATTATCTCGCCATCCGCTACGGCATCGAGACCCAGTGTGCCCGCCTCAACATCGAGCTGACCCATTTCTACAACGGTGCCGAAGGGCGTGAGCTCTCCGCCGTCGACGGCATCCTGGTCATCGGTCATCTGCCGCCGGAGCGCCTCGCTGCGCTGTATTCTCTTTCTGCCCAGCTGGTGTTCGTGGATTGCCGCTCCGAGGGGGAGTTCGATTCGGTGGACGTGGATCTGGCGTTGATCAGCCAGCAGGTGGTGGACTTCTTCATCGCCCAGGGGCATGGCCGCATCGGCTACATAGGTGGTCAGGACGAGGCACCGGATCTGCGGGAGCTCGCCTTCCTCGATTACGGGCAGCGGCTGGGGGTGGTGCGGGAGAGCGACCTCTATCGCGGCGATTTCTCCAGCGCCTCCGGCTATCGGCTGGCGAAGGAGATGCTGGCCGGCGACTGGCCCCGTGCCCTGTTCGTGGCCTCTGACTCCATCGCCATCGGCGTGCTGCGGGCGATCCATGAGAAGGGGCTGGCCATTCCCCTGCAGATCGAGCTGATCAGTGTGAACGACATTCCGACCGCCAAGTTTACCTTCCCGCCGCTCTCCACGGTTCGGATCCACTCCGAGTTGATGGGCTCCCAGGGGGTCAATCTGTTGGTCGAGCGGCTGCGCGACGAGCGGGAAGTGCCGCTGCGGGTGCTGGTTCCCAGCCGACTGACCCTGCGCGGCACCACTCGGTAGTTTTAGTAAAATTATCCTTCCCCTGTTGCTCCATTTCCCTATGGAGCAACGGCCTTCCTCCCTCCTGCATTGACTCCTGCCATCAAGAAAAACACTTAAGTATTTGTTTTTAAATGCTATATATCTATCTCTTTCTGACCCCGCCAATATCTATGCCATTCAGGCAGACTGCCCCCTCTTTTATCTCCTGCTTCTGATCCCGCTCACAAATTGGGCTATCTTATGTGATCAGGTTAAAACTTTACCGATTATCACCTGATATTTAGTAAATGTTTATCTAGAGTTTACCGAGCTACCTTGCCTTGTTCCGGGAGGACATGTGAATAACTGGGAAAACGTTCAATTCGTTGGTGAACACAGACTGGCACCCCGTGCCTACTTCTTCTCTTATGCCGACAGCTCTGCGGCCGCCACCCTGCAGCGGGAGCTAAGCCGTCGCTTCCTCTCCTTGAGCGGCCAGTGGCAGTTTCATTACTTCGAGCATCCCCTGCAGGTGCCGGAGGCCTTCTATCACAGCCCCATGAGCGACTGGGGTCAGATCACGGTGCCCAACATGTGGCAGATGGAAGGCCACGGCCATCTGCAATACACAGACGAAGGTTTTCCCTTCCCCATCGATGTGCCCTTCGTGCCGAGCAACAACCCCACGGGCGCCTACCAGCGTGGCTTCACGCTGAGCCCGGCCTGGGTGGGCGAGCAAGTGATCATCAAGTTCGACGGGGTCGAGACCTACTTCGAGGTCTATGTGAACGGTCAGTATGTGGGCTTCAGCAAGGGCAGCCGCCTGACCGCCGAGTTCGACATCAGCGCCTATGCCCAAACCGGCGAGAACCTGCTGTCGGTACGGGTGATGCAGTGGGCGGATTCCACCTACATCGAAGATCAGGACATGTGGTGGATGGCGGGGATCTTCCGCGACGTCTACCTGGTGGGCAAGACAGCCGTCCATGTACAGGACTTCTTCATCCAGACAGCGCTGGCCGACGACAACCAGAGCGCCACCCTGAGCTGCGACATCGCGCTTGAGAATCTCGGTGAACAGGCCAAGGATCATCGGCTGGTCTGGTCCCTGCTGGATCAGGGGCGCGAGATCGCCAGCGGCGCGCTCGATAGCCTGACCATAGATGGCAAGCTCGACTGCCGCTTCAGCCTGGATCTGGCGGCCCCCCATCTGTGGAACGCCGAGGATCCTTACCTCTACCAGCTGCAGCTGTCGCTCTATAACGAGCGAGGTGAGCTGCTGGAGGTGATCCCCCAGCGGGTCGGGGTGCGCGAAATCACCGTCAAGGACGGGCTTTTCTACGTCAACGGTCGCTACCTCAAGCTGCACGGGGTGAACCGCCACGACAACGATCACCTCAAGAGCCGGGCCGTCGGCATGGATCGGGTGGAGCGCGACATAGTGCTGATGAAGCAGCACAACCTCAACTCGGTGCGCACCGCCCACTACCCGAATGACCCGCGCTTCTACGAGCTGTGCGACCAGTACGGCCTGTTCGTGATGGCGGAGACCGACGTGGAGACCCACGGCTTCGCCAACGTCGGCGATCTGAGCCGCATCACCGATGACCCCTCCTGGGAGCCGGTGTTCGTGGACAGGATCGAGCGCCACGTCCACGCCCAGAAGAACCACCCCTCCATCATCATCTGGTCCCTGGGCAACGAGTCCGGCTACGGCTGCAACATCAGGGCCATGTACCGGCGCTGCAAGGCGCTCGACCCAACCCGGCTGGTGCACTACGAGGAGGATCGCGACGCCGAGGTGGTGGATGTGGTCAGCACCATGTATTCCCGCGTCTCCCAGATGAACTGTTTCGGCGAGTTCCCGATGGACAAGCCACGCATCCTCTGCGAATACGCCCACGCCATGGGCAACGGCCCGGGCGGCCTCAGCGAATACCAGCAGGTGTTCGATCGTCATCCCCACATTCAGGGCCACTACATCTGGGAGTGGTGCGATCACGGCATCCTGGACCAGGACGAGCAGGGTCGCGCCGTCTACAAGTACGGCGGTGACTACGGCGACTACCCCAACAACTACAACTTCTGCATGGATGGCCTCATCTATCCGGATCAGACCCCGGGGCCTGGCCTGCGCGAATACAAGCAGGTGATCTGCCCGGTCAAGATCCGCGCCCTGGATGCGGCCAGCGGCCGGCTGGAGCTGGAGAACCGCTATTGGTTCTCGAACCTGGACGACATCCGCCTGCTGATCGAGGTGAAGGCCGAAGGCGATCTGCTGGCCAGCCAGCAGCTCCGGCTGGAGGGTATTGCCCCCGGTGCCATCACCCCGCTGCAGTTCGAGCTGCCATCCCTCGACGGTCGGGAGGCCTTCGTCCAGCTGAGGGTCATCAAGGCCAGCGCCACCCGCCATAGCCCGGCGGGTCATGAACTCGGCCAGTACCAGTTCCGGCTCAAGGAGTCGACTCGCCAGCTGCTGCCCTTTGCCAACCCCAACGCCACGGCGCTGCAGATCGCCGACGAGCGGCTCGCGCTGACCCTGACCGGCAGCGGCTTCGCCCTGCGCTTCTCCCGTCTCGACGGCAAGCTGGTGAGCTGGCAGCAGGATGGCATGGAGCTGATTGAGCGGGCGCCGCGCCTCACCTTCTTCAAGCCGATGATCGACAACCACAAGCAGGAGTACGAGAGCCTGTGGCACCCGAACCACCTGCAGATCATGCAGGAGCACTTCCGCACCCTGAGCTGGCGTCAGCTGGGGGAGGCGGTCGAGGTGACGGTGGAGAGCCTGATCGCGCCGCCGGTGTTCGACTTCGGCATGCGTTGCCGCTACGTCTACACCCTGAGCCCGAACGGCCAGCTGCATGTGGCCCTGTCCGGCCAGCCCTACGGCGGCTATGACGACATCATTCCCAAGATCGGCTTCGAGCTGGGGATCCGCCAGGACCTCGATCGGGTGCACTACTTTGGCATGGGGCCGGGGGAGAACTACCAGGACAGCCGCCAGAGCAACTGGATCGACTGCTTCCAGAGCACTGTGGCCGAGATGTGGGAGCACTACCCCTTCCCGCAGGACAACGGCAACCGCCAGCAGGTGCGCTGGGCGACCCTGAGCAACCGCCACGGCGCCGGTCTCTACGTGCGACCGGATGCCCCCATCAACCTGAGCGTCTGGCCCTACAGCTGGGAGCATATCCATGCGGCGCAGCACATCAACGAGCTGGAGCCCTGCGGTCATCTCACCCTCAACCTGGATCACAGGGTGCTGGGGCTGGGCTCCAACTCCTGGGGATCCGAGGTGCTGGACTCCTGGCGGGTGCGCTTCGAGCCATTCAGCTTCGGCCTGACCCTGTTGCCCATCGCCCGCGGCAACCTCAATCCGGCCGCGCTGGCCGGGATCGATCTCAGTATCAACGGCGGGAGGACGCTCGCATGATCACCCTGGACAACCTGACCCTGTTCAAAAACATCTACCGGAAGGGCAAGAAGTGGGGCCGCTGCGTGGAGGCCATCGACAACCTGCCGAACCTCAAGCCCGGCGTCTCCCACTCCATCGGTGACTCCCTCACCTACCGCCTGCAGGAGGGGGCCAGCCCGGCCACCGCCCTGTTCGAGGGGCAGCGCCGCTACTTCGACATCCACTACTACCTGGAAGGGGAAGAGACGGTGGAGTGGGCCGAGAAACGCAAGCTGTGCACCGAGCAGGCCTACGACGACACCACTGACCGCGAGTGGCTGGCCGGCGAGGTGCAACAGCGCCAGCGGGTCGGCAAGGGTCAGCTGGTGATCTTCGAGAATGACGAGGCCTATCGCTTCGTCGGCGATGGGTCTGTGCGCAAGCTGATCATCAAGGTGACCATCGAAGGCGGCTACTTCAAGAACAAATAACAAGCCGCTGTTTTTGCACTGATAAAAGCCGGAAGGGCGGGGCCACCCTACAACTCATGCCCCGCCCTTCCGCAGACAATAACTACAGGTCTGGAGATGCACGATGTCCGATTCCAAACGGAATACGATAGGCAAGTTCGGGTTGCTGTCGCTCACCTTTGCGGCGGTATTCAGCTTTAACAATGTCATCAACAACAACATTGAAATCGGTCTGGCGTCAGGCCCCATGTTCTTTCTGGCCACCATTTTTTACTTCATTCCGTTCTGCCTCATCATCGCGGAATTCGTGTCACTGAATAAGAACTCCGAGGCCGGCGTCTATGCCTGGGTGAAGAGCTCCCTCGGCGGTCGTTGGGCCTTTATCTCCGCCTACACCTACTGGTTCGTGAACCTGTTCTTCTTCACCTCGCTGCTGCCGCGGGTGATCGCCTACGCCTCCTATGCCTTCCTCGGCTACGAATACATACTCACCCCGCTGGCCACCACGGGTCTGAGCATGGTGCTGTTCGCCTTTGCCACCTATGTCTCCACCAACGGCGCCAAGATGCTCGGCCCCATCACCTCGGTGACCTCGTCCCTGATGCTGCTGCTGACCCTCTCCTACATACTGCTGGCGGGCGCGGCCTTGATCGGTGGTGTACAGCCTGCCGATCCCATCACGGTAGAGGCGATGATCCCGGATTTCAGCTGGGCCTTCCTCGGGATCACCACCTGGATCTTCATGGCGGCCGGTGGCGCCGAGTCGGTCGCGGTCTACGTGAATGACGTCAAAGGCGGCTCCAAGTCTTTCGTGAAGGTGATCATCATCGCCGGGATCTTCATCGGCGTGCTGTACTCCATCGCTTCGGTGCTGATCAACGTCTTTGTGCCGAGCGATACCCTGAAATATACCGGCGGCTCGGTGCAGGTATTCGAGGGGCTGGCCTCTTACTTTGGTCTGCCCGCCATCTTGATGAACCGCTTCGTGGGTCTGGTCTCCTTCACCGCCATGTTCGGCTCCCTGCTGATGTGGACGGCCACCCCGGTGAAGATCTTCTTCTCCGAGATCCCGGCCGGCATCTTCGGCAAGAAGACCGTCGAGCTGAACGAAAACGGCGTGCCGGCCCGTGCTGCCTGGATCCAGTACCTGATAGTGCTGCCCCTGATGCTGATCCCGACCCTGGGCTCAAATACGGCGCAAGACCTGATGAACACCGTAATCAACATGACGGCGGCCGCCTCCATGCTGCCACCGCTGTTCATCATGCTGGCCTACCTGAACCTGCGCCTGAAGCTGGATCACCTGCCACGGGATTTCAAGATGGGCTCACGTGCAACCGGGATCGCCGTGGTCTCGGTGCTGATCGCCATCTTCTCGGTTGGTTTCCTCGCCTCCACCTTCCCGACCGGCGCCGACATCATGACCATCGTCTTCTACAACGTGGGCGGAATAGTGATCTTCCTGGGCTTTGCCTGGTGGAAATACAACAGATACGAAGCCTCCCTGAGCGAGGAGGCGCGGGTGAAAGAAGCCCAGCCGGCCGCTCAGGTGTTCATCCAGGCGCCCTGATCCCCAGAGCAAACCGGCCCGAGTGGCCAAGAAAGAGATAAACCGGGTGGCGGCGGCCACCCGTTACCGGTTGAACCACAGAGCATGAGGAGCATGGAATGAGCGAGACAATCGAGTTTGCCGAATTCAAACGGGTCGAGATGAAGGTGGGCAGGGTGCTGGAGGTGGTGCGCCATCCCGGGGCCGACAAACTCTATATCGTCCAGATCGACGTGGGTGGCGAGCGGCCGCTGCAGACGGTCACCAGTCTGGTGCCCCATTACAGCGAAGAGGAGCTGATGGGCAGCGAGGTGGTGGTGCTGACCAACCTCAAACCGACCAAGATGCGCGGCGAGCGATCCGAGTGCATGTTGCTCTGCGCCGAGACCCCGGACGAGAGCCAGAGCGTGCTGTTGCAGCCCCGGGTGCCGATGGCGCCGGGCACCCCGATAGTGTGAGGGCGGGATGACGCCAGCCCGGGCCAGCTTGCGGTGCCCAAGCCAACAATAACAAGAGAGTAAACGGCCCGGCCAGCAGGCTGGAGTCGAACACATTCAGAGTCATGGCGCCCTCATGCGAAGGGGCGTAAACCCACCGGAGGACAATATGTCTGAATCAGTACGCGGCACCATAGGCAAGTTTGCCCTGTTGTCGATGACCTTTGCCGCCGTGTTCAACGTGCGCAACATCGTCAACAACAACATCGAACTGGGGCTGAGCTCAGCCCCCGTTTTCCTGCTGGCCACGATCGTCTATTTCATCCCCTTCGTGTTCATCATTTCCGAGTTCGTCTCGGCGAACAAGCACTCGGAATCGGGCATGTATGACTGGCTCAAGAAGCCGCTCGGCACCCGGATGGCCTACCTCGGCTCCTTCCTCTACTGGTTCGTGAACCTGTTCTGGTTCGTCTCCCTGCTGCCGAACGTCATCGCCTACGCCTCCTACGCCATGCTGGGGTATGAATATACCTTCTCCCCCATGGTGACCTCGGTCATCTCCATCGCGCTGTTCGCGGCGGCGACTCATATCTCCACCAAGGGGGCGACCTGGCTCGGCAAGATTGCCGAGCTGGTGGCCTACGGGGTGTTCGCCCTGTTCGCCATCTATGTGCTGGGGGCGCTGATGGCGCTGGGGGGCGATCACGTGCCGGCCCAGCCCATCACCCTGGCTGCCATGACCCCCACCATCAACTGGGCGACGCTCGGCATCATGTGCTGGATCTTCCAGGCGGCCGGTGGCGCCGAGACGGCGGCGGCCTACCTCAATGACGTCAAGGGCGGCCAGAAGTCCTTCATCAGGGTGATCATCACCGCCGGTGTGATCATCGGTGCCATGTATGCCATCGGCTCGGTGCTGGTCAACGTCTTCGTGCCGCGGGAGAGCCTCACCTACGCCGGCGGCATGGTGGAGATCTTCACCGGCATGGCGCAGTACTTCCAGCTGTCGGAGGCGCTGGTCGGCCGGGCGGTCGGGGTGGTGCTGTTCATCGCCATGTTCGGCTCCATGATGATGTGGACCTCGGCGCCGGTGAAGATCCACTTCTCCGAGATCCCCCAGGGCGTCTATGGGGAGAAGACCACCCAGCTCAACGAGCATGGGGTGCCGGTGCGCGCCGCCTGGTGGCAGTTCGTGTTCGTGTTCGTGATGCTGGTGGTCAACGGCTTCGGCTCCGAATCGGTGCAGCAGATGATGAACACCGCCATCAACCTCACCGCGGGCACCGCCATGCTGCCGCCGATCTTCATCATGGTGGCCTACTTCGTGTTCCGCTGGAAACACGATGACACCCCCCGCGAGTTTCGCATGGGCTCGCGCCGGTTCGGCATGAGCGTGGTGTCGGTGTTGATCGCCATCTTCGTGATCAGCATGAGTGCCTCCGCCTTCCCGACCGGGGTGGATCTGGTGCGCGCCTTCTTCATCAACGTCTTCATGACGGCGGTGTTCTCGGCGCTGGCCTACTGGTGGATCTCCCGCTTCGAGAAGCGTCAGGCCCGCAAGCTGGCCGCCGGCAACAAGGCCCCTGGCCAGGGTGCCAGCCTGGCCAAGTAACACCGCACCGCGGTTTTCAAACAGCACGGGTGGCCCAGGGGCCACCCGTTTTTTTGTGCCATCTGCGCCTGGTGGCGAGCCCGGCTGTGCCAGCTCGCGCAGCAGCAAGCCGAAGGCGTTTAATTTCGGCGGTCTCCCTCAACTTTGCGCCTCCCCGTTATCGGGGTAAGCTGGGTCCGTTTCGACGGGAGGTGCCAGACATCTCCCGCTCTGCTGCCTGTCGTCCCTTGTCCCGACCTCCTCGCGAGGGCGGGGTCCGTTTGCTGATGGAGACCGCTCGTGCGTCTGGATCCCTTTACCTCTGTGCTTATTCTGGTGGTCACCCTGGCCTCCCTCTTCCCCTGCGAGGGGCAGGTTGCGATCTGGTTCGCGCTGCTGACCAAGCTGGCGGTGGCCATGCTGTTCTTCATGCACGGTGCCAAGCTGTCGCGCCAGAGCCTGCTGGCGGGGCTGGGCCACTGGCGGCTGCACCTGGTGGTGATGGCCAGCACCTTCCTGCTGTTCCCGCTGCTGGGGCTCTTGCTCAGCCCGCTGGTGCCGCAATGGCTGAGCCCGGCCATCTACCTCGGTTTCCTCTATCTATGCGCGCTGCCCGCCACCGTGCAGTCGGCCATCGCCTTCACCTCGATGGCGGGGGGCAATGTGTCGGCGGCGGTGTGCAGCGCCTCGGCCTCCAGCATCCTCGGCATCTTCCTCTCGCCGGTGCTGGTGGGGATGATGATCCACGTGCAGGGGGAGGGGATCGACACCTGGCACTCCATCCAGGCCATCATGATGCAACTGATGCTGCCGTTCGTGCTGGGCCATCTGTCACGGCCATTGATCGGCCGCTGGGTCGACGGCCACCGGCCGCTGATCGGCAAGCTGGATCAGAGCTCCATCCTGCTGGTGGTCTATGTCGCCTTCAGCGAGGCGGTGGTGCAGGGGATTTGGCATCAAGTGGGTTGGTACGATCTGGCCAGCATAGTGCTGCTCAGCTGCGTGCTGCTGGCGCTGGTGCTGGGCTGGAACGTCTGGATCAGCCGTCGGCTCGGCTTCGACAAGGCGGACGAGATCACCATCGTCTTCTGCGGCTCCAAGAAGAGCCTGGCCAACGGGGTGCCCATGGCCAACGTCATGTTCCCGGCCGCCAGCGTCGGGGTCATGGTGCTGCCGCTGATGATCTTCCACCAGATCCAGCTGATGGTGTGCGCCGTGCTGGCGCGCCGCTATCACGAGCAGGGGGTCCAGCCCCTGGTCCCCGACCAGGAGCTTTGACCTTGTCGCGGTGAAAAAAGAGGGAGGCCATAAGCCTCCCTCTTTGCATTCCCCGGCTGGGCGCCCTCAGCGTTTGCGCCAGACGGTCAGCTGCGCCACCGTGTGCTGGTACTTGCGAGCGGTCTCGCGGATGACGAAGGGGACATCCCGGGGCGGGCATAGCTCCTCGAACTGTGCCGCCAGCAGCCGTTGCAGTGCCTGATGGGTGGACAGTGCCTCGCCATTTTCCCGGATGCCGCCGAGCCAGTTCGCCTTGGGGGTGTAGTCGGTCAGCCAGGTGTAGGGACTGGTGAGCAGCAGCAGGCCGCCGCTGCGCAGGCGGGGGGCAATGTCGCGCAGGAAGCGGGCGGGTTCGCGCAGCCGATCGATCAGGTTGGAGGCGAGCACCAGATCGTAGTGGTCGTACTTGGGCTTGAGGTTGCAGGCATCCCCCTGGCTGAAGTGGACGCGATCCGCTTGCGCAGGCCCGAGGTCGTGACTCGACAGCCGCGCCTCGCAATACTCCACCAGTTCCCCCTCCACCGGCATGGCGTAGCGGAAGCTGTCCTGGCTGGCGAGGGAGAGCGCCACGTCGATGAAGCGGGCCGAGTAGTCGACCCCGTCCACGTGCTGGAAGTGGCGGGCCAGCTCGAAACTGGCGCGGCCGGTGGCGCAGCCGATGTCCAGCGCCCGCTGGTGGTTGCCGCACAGCTCGCCGGCCAGATCGGCCAGGGTCTTGGCGTAGTTGGCCACCCCGAAGTGGGTCGGACCGTACTGGAAGTCCAGGTATTGGGCGACCAGGGTGTCGGTTTCGTAAGGATTCACTGTGATGGCTTCCTGATAGCGGGAGACCAGATAGCGGAAGCCCGCATGCTGGAAGAAGTGGCGGCGGAAGGCGTAACGGGACGACTTGAGCGCCTCGTTGCCGGTGCTTGCCCAGCTGCCGCCCTTGATGAGGCTGTGCTTGCCATCGAAGGTGGGGGTGGAGAAGTCATCGTAGAGCGGGTGTACCCGAAAGCCGTCGAAGCCATCGATGGCGGTGCTGGTCCATTGCCAGACGTTGCCCACCAGATCGAAGAAGCCGGCCTGCGGGCAGGCATCCACCGGACAGGGGGAGGCGAAGCGCGCCAGGTTGAGGTTGCCGGGTGCCTCGATCCAGTCCGGCTGATCCCCCGCCAGCGACTCGCGCAGCAGCGCCCACTCCCCTTCGCTCGGCAGCTGGATGGGCAGGCCGGTCTGGGCCGCCTTCCAGCGACAGAAGGCGGCGGCCTCCAGCTGATTCACCTCGACCGGCCAGTCCCAGGGCATGGCCACCCGCTCGGTCATCAGCCGCAGTTGCAGCTGCTCGGGCTCGGCCGGGGAGCCGAGCCAGAAGCTGGGCATCTGCGCTTTGGCATACTGGCACCAGCCCCAGCCTTCGTCATCCCACCAGGCCTGCTGGCGGTAACCACCGACCTGGACGAAGGCGAGGTATTCGGCATTGCTCACCAGCATGCGGCTGGCCTGGAAGGAAGGGATCTCGATGTGGCGTTCGCCGTATTCGTTGTCCCAGCCGTAGGTGGCGTCCTGCTTGCCGAGGCACACCCGCCCCGCCGCCACCGGCAGCAGATCGTTGAGGGGCACCTCGTCGATGCGATGGCAGGCCTCGCCGCAGCTGGGCCACTGGGGCTGGGATCGCACCCAGGCCAGCGGCAGCTGGCGGATCAGCACGCTGGAGGTCTCGAGGTGGATGCGCTCGTGCTCTGTCCCCATCAGGATGACCCAGGCCGGGCTCTGCCAGTCGATGGGCAGGGTCAGTGGCATCTGCTGGATGAAGTCGATCACCCGGGCGCGCACCTTGGCGCGGTAGTGTCGCAGCTCGGCCACCCCGGGCCAGTCGTAGTGGGTCTCGTCCAGATCGTCCCAGCTCATCTCATCCACCCCGATGGCGACCATGGCCTCGATGCGGGGGTCGATGCGGCTGTCGATCAGGCGGGCCGCCAGCAACTTGTTGATGAAGAAGGCGGCGGTGTGGCCGTAGTAGAAGATGAGCGGATGACGCAGCGGGATCGCCTTGTTGAACCAGGCGCGATCATCGGCCAGGCAGTCGAACAGGCTGTCGTAGAGTGCGAAGGTCTGGCAGAAGTAGTCGAGCAGCTCGCGCCGTTTCAGCTCGGGATCCTCACCGGTCAGCAGCGGGGTGCGGGTCGGGGCAGGCAGGCCGCTGGTGCTGGCGAACTGGTAGCTGGCTTGGGTCACGCTTTGACTCCTCGTTGGCAGTGAAGACTGACATGACAGTGATGGCGACAAGGCCGCCATGGCGGGCCGCATGGCCAACAGGCTATTACTATTGGCTCAACAGACCGGTGGCACAACAGAAAACTTCCATGGCCTATCAGCGTAGTGGCCCCCGTGAGGTGCGGTCAACCGGGAGCCGCCACCCCGACTGGGGCTGGTCAGTCTGACCAACTTGTGGTCTAAATGACTCTCTGCTTATCGGTCAGCATGCCGCCTCAGCCATAGATATCGATGTAAATCATAGGGTTGATGATGTGGCATGGAGTTTGCAATCTTGAGAGACCGAGACACGGGATGCGACCAATGACAACGAGGAATGTGGCATGACACGGATGATGGGGATGGCATTGATCCTGGGGCTGCTGAGTGGATGCAGCTGGCAGGAGGATACCGAGGTGGTGGGGACGGGAGCCGTCATCGAGCAGCGGCAGCCGCTCGGCGAGATAGATAAGGTTGCGGCCATGGTGCCGGCGACCATAAGGATCCTGGCCGGTGACAAGCCGGGGCTGAGCATCCGGGGGCAGGAGAACCTGCTGCCGCTGCTCAGCGTCACCGAGCGTGGCAACCAGCTGGAGATCGAGGTCGAGGATGGCTATAAGCTCGCCCCCACCGAGCCGCTGGAGCTGACCATCACCCTGCCCAGGTTGCGCGAGCTGGCCCTGGCGGGCAACAGCCAGGGGGAGATAGGTCACTTCAAGGGCGACAAGTTGGTGCTGTCACTGGCCGGTTCCGGCGGTATCCAGGTCCAGCGGCTGGAGCTGGACAGCCTAGAGGGCAATATCGCCGGCTCGGGCGGACTGGATCTGGGATCCGGCACAGTCCGAACGCTCGAGCTGAACATCGCCGGCACCGGTGATGTTCAGGGCAGCCGGCTGGAGAGCGGCGAGGCCGAGGTCAATATCGCCGGTAGTGGCGACGTGGAGGTTAGAGCCAGGGAGCGGCTCAATATCAACATCGCCGGCTCCGGTAGCATCGCCTACTGGGGCGATCCCAAGGTCGAGCAGCGGGTCGCGGGCTCAGGCTCGGTCACCCGCGAGGGGAGCTGAGCACGGCACGAGAAAAAGGCCCTGAAAGGGCCTTTTTCTATGGTGCACCGTCACGGAGGCGGCTTCATTCCAGTGGGATCTGCAGCCCCAGATCCGCATTGAGTCGCATCAACAGCCATTGCATGCCGGCGAGATGCTGGTGGTCATGGCTGGCGAGCAGGCGCACCAGCCCATCCAGCGTCACCTCGCCATAGCTGCCATAGTGGGCCCGTCGGCGCCAGGCCGAGGCAGGCAGGGCGCTGAGCCAGTCGATCGTCTGGGTTCGGGCGGCGCGAAACCGGGCCAGCTGCACGGCGGCATCCTGCCGTGGGTAGTCGTTATCCTGCGCCAGCTGATAGCCATCGAGGGAGGCCAGCAGGGGCAGCGTCTCAGCCAGGGTGCGCCGGAAGCGCAGCTGATAACCCAGCGTCTCTATGTCCAACAGATGGCAGAGGTGCCCCTGGGCCGAGAAGTGCTCAGAGGGGATGCCGGCCCAGTTGGCGGGCTCCCAGTTCAGGCGGTCGCCGGGCACCTGAGCAAACAGCTGCTCGAAGCGATCCGGCGTGGCCAGCAGTGCGGTAAAGAGATTCATCCTTGATTCCTGTTCCTTGGCCAAGGCGGGCCTCGACTCTTGCCGACCCGCGAGCGCGGTTAGAGCTGTTCGCCGAGGTGACGGGCGTGGAAGCGCAGGTGCGCCTCGATGAAGCTCGCCACGAAGTAGTAGCTGTGGTCATAGCCGGCGTGGCGGTTGAGCTCCAGCGGCCAGTCCTTGGTCGCCGCTATTTCGGCCAGGGCATCGATGCCGAGCTGCTCCTCCAGGAAGGGGTCGTCCAGCCCCACGTCCACCAGGGTCGGCAGGGGGGCCGGCTCGTGGTGGCGCAGCAGCTGGCAGGCATCCCACTCCTGCCACAGCAGGGGGTTGTTACCGAGATAGGCGCCGAGCGCCTTCTGGCCCCAGGGGCAGCGGCTCGGGTGACTGATGGGGCTGAACGCCGACACCGAGCGATAGCGGCCAGGTTCGCGCAGGGCGGCGATCAGAGCCCCGTGTCCCCCCATGGAGTGGCCGCTGATGGCGCGCCGGGTCGAGACCGGGAAGTGGGTCTCGATGAGCTCGGGCAGCTCGCGGGTGACGTAGTCATACATCTGGTAGTGGTCGCGCCAGGGGCTGACGGTCGCGTTGACGTAGAAGCCGGCCCCCATGCCGAGATCGTAGCCGGGGTCGTCCGCGATGCCGTCACCGCGCGGGCTGGTGTCCGGCGCCACCAGGGCGATGCCCAGCTCGGCGGCGATGCGCTGGGCACCTGCCTTCTGCATAAAGTTCTCATCGGTGCAGGTGAGGCCGGAGAGCCAGTAGAGCACGGGCACCTTCTGGCCGGTGAGGGCCTGGGGGGGCAGATAGACGGCGAAGCGCATCTCGCAATCGAGCAGGTCAGAGCGGTGGCGATACTGCTTGTGCCAGCCGCCGAAGCTTTTGTTGCTGCTGATGATGTCCAGATTCATCGAAGGACTCCTGGCCCCGCCGGCCCGTTGGCGGGCGGGGCTGTCATGGCTCAGTAGTGGATGACGGTGCGGATGCTCTTGCCTTCGTGCATCAGCTCGAATGCCTCGTTGATCCGCTCGAGCGGCATGGTGTGGGTGATGAAGTCGTCGAGGCGGAACTCCCCCTGCATGTAGCGCTGCACATAGCTCGGCAGCTCGCTGCGACCGCGTACCCCACCGAAGGCACTGCCGCGCCATACCCGGCCGGTGACCAGCTGGAACGGACGGGTGCTGATCTCCTGGCCGGCACCGGCGACGCCTATGATGACCGACTCGCCCCAGCCCTTGTGGCAGCACTCCAGCGCCGCGCGCATCACCTTGACGTTGCCGATGCACTCGAACGAGAAGTCGACGCCACCGTCGGTGAGCTCGACGATCACCTCCTGGATGGGCTTGTCATAGTCGTTCGGGTTGATGCAGTCGGTGGCGCCGAGTTTGCGGGCCAGCTCGAACTTGCTCTCGTTGATGTCGATGGCGATGATGCGGCCGGCCTTGGCCAGGCGGGCACCGATCACGGCGGAGAGGCCTATGCCCCCCAGCCCGAAGATGGCGACGCTCTCACCCTCCTTCACCTTGGCGGTGTTCATCACGGCACCGATGCCGGTGGTGACGCCGCAGCCGAGCAGGCACACCTCTTCCAGCGGGGCGGCCGGATCCACCTTGGCGATGGAGATCTCGGGCAGCACAGTGTATTCGCTGAAGGTGGAGGTGCCCATGTAGTGATAGATGGGCTGACCGTCCTTGGAGAAGCGGGTGGTGCCGTCCGGCATCAGCCCCTTGCCCTGAGTGGCGCGGATCTTCTGGCACAGGTTGGTCTTGCCGGACTTGCAGAACTTGCACTCGCCGCATTCCGGGGTGTAGAGCGGGATGACGTGATCCCCCACCTTGACGCTGGTGACGCCCTCGCCGATGGACTCGACGATGCCGCCGCCCTCATGACCCAGGATGCAGGGGAAGACCCCTTCCGGATCTTCACCGGACAGCGTGAAGGCATCGGTGTGGCAGACGCCGGTGGCTTTGATCCGCACCCGCACCTCACCGGCCTGGGGCGGCATGACCTCCACCTCTTCGATGGAGAGGGGCTGGCCCGGGCCCCAGGCGATGGCGGCCTTACACTTGATGCTCTGAACCTGTGCCATGGATGACGTCCTCTTGTTGAATGGGTGAACGGAAAAGGGTTCGGACGTTGAGTGTAGTTTCCCGCCGATTTGGTGATAATAAGGCTAAATCTCAAATCACTTTTACACACAGGTAATAATGTTCGGCTGGGAAGGCGTTTGTGAATTTGTCAGCGTGGCGGAGCAGGGGGGCTTTACCCCGGCGGCGCGCAAGCTGGGGGTGTCGGTGGCCCAGGTCAGCCGGCAGGTGGCGCAGCTCGAAGACAGGCTGCAGGCCAAGCTGTTGCTGCGCACCACCCGTCAGGTGCGGCTCACCGAGCTGGGCGAGATCTATTACCGCCACTGTCGCCAGCTGCTCGACAACCTCTACGAGGCCGAGCTGGCCCTCGGCCAGCACCAGGCCCAGCCGCAGGGGTTGCTGCGCATCACGGCCCCCGTCTCCTATGGCGAGAGCCGCATAGCGCCGCTGGTGAACGACTTCATGGTGCGCTTCCCCCAGCTGGAGGTGACCCTCAACCTCACCAACCAGCTGCTGGATCTGGTGCACGAGGGGTTCGATCTGGCGATCCGGCTCGGCCATCTCAAGGATTCGAGCCTGGTGGCGCGCAAGCTGGCGCAGCGGGTGCCCTATGTGTGCGCCTCGCCGGCCTACACGGTGCGGCACGGCATGCCCAACAGCCTCTCCGAGCTGTCCCGCCACCGCTGCCTGGCAGGCAATGGCGATGAGTGGCACTTCACCCTCAACGGGCAGCCCCACAGCGTGCGGGTGCGCGGCCTGCTGCAGTGCAACAGCGGCCACGCCCTGCTGGACGCGGCCCTGAAGGGGATAGGCATCATCCAGCTGCCGGACTACTACGTCAGCGAGCACCTCGCCAGGGGGGAGCTGATCGAGCTGTTGCCCGAGCTGCGGGCGCCACAGGAGGGGATCTGGGCGCTCTATCCCCACAACCGCCACCTCTCCCCCAAGGTGCGGCTGCTGGTGGACTATCTGGCCGAGCGGCTGAGCGATCCCGCCCAGCCCGTGCTGGTGCGGCCCATCGGCTGAGTCCGCCGCCCGAAAAAGAAAAGGCCCACTTGCGTGGGCCTTCTGTTGGATGACGCCATGCGCCGCTATTCCCGTTCCTTGACGTAGGGGGTGCCGAGCGCCTTGGGCGCCACCGCCTTGCCGATGAAACCGGCCAGCAGGAACACGGTCAGTACGTAGGGCAGCGCCTCTATGGCCTGCACCGGGATCGGGAAATCGCCGATGCTGACCCCTTGCAGCCGGATGGCGACGGCGTCGAGGAAGCCGAACAGCAGGCAGGCCGCCATGGCGCTCCAGGGCTTCCACTTGCCGAACACCAGCGCCGCCAGCGCCATGAAGCCCTTGCCCGCGCTCATGTTGGGGATGAACTGGGCGGTCTGGGCCACGGCCAGGTAGGTGCCACCGATACCGGCAAGCAGGCCGCCGATCATCAGCGCGGTGTAGCGCATCCGCACCACTGAGATGCCGGCGGTATCGACCGCGGCCGGTGCCTCGCCCACGGCGCGCAGACGCAGGCCGAAGCGGGTGCGGAACAGCACCCACCAGGCCAGGGGCACGGCGGCAAACGCCACGTACTCCAGCAGGGAGTGGCCGCTCAGCAGCTCGCTGTAGAGCTGGCCGACGACAGGCACGTCATACAGCTCCTTGGCATAGGGCAGATCGATGGGGGCGAAGCGCGAAGCGCCGGACAGCGCCGGAGTCTGGCCGCCCTGATCGAACCAGTAACGGCCAAGGGTGACGGTCAGACCGGCTGCCAGTATGTTGATGGCCATGCCGCTCACCACCTGATCGCCGCGGTGGGTGATGGTGGCGAAGCCGTGCAGCAGGGCGAACAGGACTGAGACGCCGACCCCGGCGCCCAGCCCGATCCAGGCCGAGCCGGAGACCGCCGCCGCCGCACCGCTGGCGAACGCCGCCGCCAGCAGCTTGCCTTCCAGCGCGATGTTGACCACCCCGGAGCGCTCGCAGAACATCCCGGCCATGGCGGCCAGAATCAACGGTGGCGCGGTACGAATGGTCGCATCCAGCATCAATATCAGGGTTTCGAACATGGTCAGGCTCCTTTGACTTGCGCGGTTGAGCGGTTGGCAAATGCCAGATAGCACTGCTCGATGCGCGGACGCAGCATGTGCTCAAGCGCGCCGCAGAACAGGATCACCAGACCCTGCAGCACCACCACTATGTTGCGATCCACCCCGAACTCGAAGCTGAGCTCGGCGCCGCCCTGATAGAGGAAGCCGAACAGCAGGCTGGCGATGATGACGCCGACCGGGTGGTTGCGCCCCATCAGGGCCACCGCGATGCCGGTGAAGCCGAAGCCTTCCACGAAGTTGAGCTTGATCTGGTGCAGCTCGCCCTGCAGCACGTTGAGGGCGAAGAAGCCCGCCAGCATGCCGGAGATCACCATGGCCAGGATCACCACCTTGGGATAGGAGATGCCCGCGTAGGCGGAGGCGCTCTGACTGGCCCCGACCGAACGGATCTCGTAACCCCAGCGGGTATGCCAGATGAAGACCCACACCAGCACGGCACAGATCAACGCCCAGACGAAGCTGATGTTGAGCGGGCTGTTCGGCATCGCCACACCGAAACCGGCCGCCAGCTCGCTGATCTTCGGCAGCCAGCTCGCCACGGCGAACACCTTGCTCTCGGTGGCCATGGATCCTGGTGGCTTGAACACATCGACCAGCAGGTAAGCCATCAGCGAGGCGGCGATGAAGTTGAACATGATGGTGGTGATAACGATGTGGCTGCCGCGTTTGGCTTGCAGCCAGGCCGGGATGAAGGCCCAGGCCGCGCCGAACAGGCCACCGGCGATGATGGCGAGCGGCAGCAGCAGCGCAAACGGCAGCACATCGCCGAGCAGCAGGCAGACCAGCCCCACGCCGAGGCCGCCGATATAGGCCTGGCCCTCACCGCCGATGTTGAACAGACCGGCGTGGAAGGCCACCGCCACCGCCAGACCGGTGAAGATGAAGCCGGTCGCGTAGTAGAGGGTGAAGCCTATTCCCTCGCCGGTGCCAAAGGCGCCGTACCACATGATGTCGGCGGCATCGAGCGGGTTGATGTCGAGGTAATAGAACAGGATGGCCGACACCAGGAAGGCCAGCAGTATGTTGATCGCGGGCAGCACGCCCACGGAGATCCAGGCAGGAATACGTGTCTGGCTCATGGGCGAGCCTCCTTGGCAATCTCGTCTGGGACTATGTTAGCCATCATCAACCCTATGGTGCGTTCGTCCGCCTTGGCGCCGTCCAGCTCACCGACGATGCGACCATCGGCGATGACCAGGATCCGGTCAGACAGGCTCATGATCTCGTCCAGCTCCACCGACACCAGCAGCACGGCCTTGCCCTTGTCGCGCATGGCGATGATCTGCTGGTGGATGTACTCGATGGCGCCGATGTCGACGCCCCGGGTCGGCTGACCGATCAGCAGCACATCCGGGTTCTGCTCCACCTCGCGGGCGATCACCAGCTTCTGCTGGTTGCCACCGGAGAAGTTCGCGGTCTTGTGGTCGGGATGGGGCGGGCGCACGTCCCACTTGTCCATCTTGGCCTGGCAATCCTGCAGGATCGCCTCCTTGTTCTGCAGCCAGCCCCTGTTGTACTGGGGGCGGCGGTGATAGCCGAGGATGAAGGCCTCTTTCGCCTCGAAGCGATTGATGAGCCCCATCTTGTGGCGATCTTCCGGGATATGGCCGAGACCGAAGTTGCGCACCATCTCGGGATCGGCCGGCTGTGCCACGCTCACCTCATGGGCCTTGCCGCCGCCGGTGATGGTGAAGCTGCCCTTGCTCGGCTGGAGGATGCCGCCGAGCAGGCTGAGCAGCTCGGACTGGCCGTTGCCGGAGACGCCGGCGATGCCGACCACTTCGCCGGCCCGCACCTCGAAGCTGACGGACTTGACCCGCTCCACCTTGTTGTCATCGATGTAGCTGAGGCCTTCGACCTTGAGCTTGGCCGCGCCCGGCTGGGCTTCGCCCTTGTCGACCTTGAGGCGCACCTTGCGGCCCACCATCAGCTCGGCCAGCTGCTCCTTGTCGGTATCCTTGGTGGCGACGTGGGCCACCATCTCGCCCCGGCGCATGATGGAGACCTGATCCGTGATGGCCAGGATCTCCCGCAGCTTGTGGGTAATGAGGATGATGGTCGCGCCCTGATCCCGCAGCTTCTTGAGCACCTCGAACAGGTGATCCGCCTCTTGCGGGGTCAGTACCCCGGTCGGCTCGTCGAGGATCAGGATGCGGGCGCCGCGATAGAGCGCCTTGAGGATCTCGACCCGCTGTTGCAGGCCCACCGGCAGATCCTCGACCTTCTCGTGCAGCGGCACCTCGAGACCATAGTCCCGCGCCAGCTCGCCGAGCAGCTTCTCGGCCGCCGCCAGGCTCTGGCCAAGGTGCCAGCCGTTTTCCGCGCCGAGGATGACGTTCTCCAGCACGCTGAAATTGTTCACCAGCATGAAGTGCTGGTGCACCATGCCCACGCCTGCGCCGATCGCATCTTGTGAGCCATGGGGTTTGAACGGTTTACCGTCGATCAGCATCTCGCCTTTATCGGCATGGTAGAAACCGTAGATGATGCTCATCAGGGTCGACTTGCCGGCGCCATTTTCGCCGACGATGCCGTGAATACTGCCTTTTTGAACCTGAAGGTCGATCTGCTTGTTGGCGTACACTTCGCCGAACCGCTTATCGATACCTCTTAATTCGATGGCATAGCGATCTGTCTGGTCCATGATGCAGTCCTTGCGGGTCATGAATTAGAGACTAAAAACCGGCCCGTACGGGCCGGTCATCTTGGATTGAGAGTAGTAGCGGTGACTCAGTATTTGCAGGAGTTGTCACTCATGTAGTCGTGCACCTTGACCTTGCCGGAGATGATGTCGGCCTTGATGGCGTCAACCTTGGCCTTCATGTCCGGGGTGATCAGCTTCTCGTTGTCTTTGTCGAGTGCCCAATCCACCCCGCCTTCGGCCAGACCCAGAGTCTGGATACCCGGCTTCCAGCTGCCCTTGGCGGCGTCATCCCAGGACTTGTAAGCGGCCAGGCCAACATCCTTGACCATGGAGGTCAGCATGGTGCCAGGTTGCAGGTGGTTCTGGTTGGAATCCACGCCGATGGCCAGCTTGCCTTCATCTTTGGCAGCCTGGTAGACACCGATACCGGTACCGCCGGCGGCGGCATAGACCACGTCGGCGCCCTTGGCGAACTGGGACTTGGCCAGCTCGGCACCCTTGGCCGGGTCAGCAAAGGCGGCCGGGGTGGAGCCGGTCATGTTCTGGTACACGTCGATCTTCGGATTGATGTACTTGGCGCCCTGCTCGTAGCCGCACTGGAATTTGCGGATCAGCGGGATGTCCATGCCGCCCACGAAGCCGACCTTGCCGCTCTTGGAGGCGATGGCTGCCAGCGCACCCACCAGGAAGGAGCCTTCATGCTCCTTGAAGATGAGGGACTGTACGTTCGGCTTGTCGACCACCATGTCGATGATGGTGAACTGGGTTTTCGGGAATTCGGTGGCGACTTTCTCTACCGCGGAACCCATGTTGAAGCCGACGGCGACGATGGGGCTGTTGCCACGGCTGGCCAGACGGCGCAGACCCTGCTCACGCTGGGCTTCGTTCTGGGGTTCGAACTCCTTGACCTTGACGCCTTTGTCCTTGTTGTAGACTTCGACGCCATTACGGAACACGGCTTCGTTGAAGGATTTGTCGAATTTGCCGGCGGTATCATAGATGACGGCGGGATCGGAGGCTGCCTGGGCGGACAGGGCAGCGAGGGTGAGGGCGGCCACGGTGGCCAGCTTGAGCACTTTAGTCACGATCGTATCCTTGATTGTTATGTGAGGGTCCACAACCTGTTATCAGCAGGTCATAAAGCACGCCGGCTAACTGTAAGTGAGCCATCGTGTGGGTCAAGGGGATCATAAAGGAAAAACGTTTGCGTTAACGGTTTGAAATATAAGCAAATTGATTTATAAGTGTTTGTTTTTGTACTTGTTTTCAGATGTAAATGCTGCGATTAATAAGGCTCAAATGACATTTTTGTTTATATTCATGGTGTTATAAGCAAGCGTTTTCTTCCCTTGATGAAAAAGGAAGCTTCCATTGGCGCCAATCTGTGGCATGGGAGGCGGGCGATCGGCCCGTGACGGGAGCGGCCGCACGACGATTTGGTCTCTGGCCGCTCAGGCCGTATAATCGCCGCCTGTATAAATAAACAGGAGTGGTGATGGACGTTTCAACCCTGCTCGACGGGCTCAACGACAAGCAACGAGACGCGGTCGCGGCCCCTCGCAGCAATCTGCTGGTGCTGGCGGGCGCCGGCTCGGGCAAGACCCGGGTGCTGGTGCACCGTATCGCCTGGCTGATGCAGGTGGAGCGTTGTTCACCCTTCTCCATCATAGCGGTGACCTTCACCAACAAGGCGGCCGCCGAGATGCGCGGCCGGGTCGAGAAGGTGATAGGCGACGGCGTGCGCGGCATGTGGATCGGCACCTTCCACGGCATCGCCCACCGCCTGCTGCGGGCCCATCATCTGGATGCCGGCCTGCCGCAGGACTTCCAGATCCTCGACTCCGACGACCAGTATCGTCTCATCCGCCGGGTGCTCAAGGCACTGAATCTGGACGAGAAGCACTGGGCGCCGCGCGCCGTGATGGGCTACATCAACGGCAAGAAAGACGAAGGCCTGCGCCCCGGCGACATCGATCTCTACGGCGATCCCGTCACCCGCACCTACCAGCAGATCTACAAGACCTACCAGGAGACCTGCGATCGCTCCGGGCTGGTGGACTTCGCCGAGCTGCTGCTGCGCGCCCACGAGCTGTGGCTGAACAAGCCGCACATCCTCGAACACTACCGGGATCGCTTCCAGAACATCCTGGTGGACGAATTCCAGGACACCAACGGCATCCAGTACGCCTGGCTGCGGATGCTGGCCGGCGAGTCCGGCAAGGTGATGATCGTCGGCGACGACGATCAGTCCATCTACGGCTGGCGCGGCGCCAAGATCGAGAACATCCAGCGCTTCCTGACCGATTACCAGGGCGCCGAGACCATCCGTCTGGAACAGAACTACCGCTCCACCGCCAACATCCTCAAGGCCGCCAACTGCGTCATCGCCAACAACTCGGAGCGGCTCGGCAAGGAGCTGTGGACCGAGGGGGTGGAAGGGGATCCCATCTCCCTCTACGCCGCCTTCAACGAGGTGGACGAGGCCCGCTTCGTGGTCGGCCGGCTCAAGGACTGGAAGGAGAAGGGGGGACTGCTGGCCGACTGCGCCATCCTCTATCGCTCCAACGCCCAGTCCCGGGTGCTGGAAGAGGCACTGATGCAGGACGCCATGCCGTACCGCATCTACGGCGGCCTGCGCTTCTTCGAGCGCCAGGAAATCAAAGACGCCATGGCCTACCTGCGCCTCATCAACAACAGAGGCGACGACGCCAGCTTCGAGCGGGTCGTCAACACCCCGACCCGGGGGATAGGCGATCGCACCCTGGAGATACTGCGCAACAACGCCAGGGATCAGGGGCTGAACCTGTGGCAGTCGGCCAGGGTGCTGCTCAATGACAAGGTGCTGACCGGTCGCGCCGGCAACGCGGTGCGCGGCTTCGTCGATCTCATCGACGCGCTGGAGGAGAAGGTCTCCTTATTGCCCCTGCATCAGCAGGCGGACATCGCCATCCAGCACTCCGGCCTCAAGGCCATGTATCTGGCCGAAAAAGGGGAGAAATCCCAGGCGCGGGTGGAGAACCTGGACGAGCTGGTGACGGCTTGCCGTCAGTATCAGCGGCCGGACGAGCTGGAAGACATGAGCGATCTGTCGGCCTTCCTCGCCCACGCGGCGCTGGAGTCCGGCGAAAATCAGGCGGACGAATACGCCGATGCGGTGCAGCTGATGACCCTGCACAGCGCCAAGGGGCTGGAGTTCCCCCTGGTGCTGCTGGTCGGCGTGGAGGAAGGCATGTTCCCCAGCCAGCAATCCACCGAGGAGTCGGGCCGGCTCGAGGAGGAGCGCCGCCTCTGCTACGTGGGCATGACCCGCGCCATGGAGAAGCTCTACATCTGTTATGCGGAGAGCCGCCGCATCTATGGCCGCGAGATGTTCCACAAGCCGAGCCGCTTCATCCGCGAGATGCCCGCCGAGTGCCTGGAAGAGATCCGGCTGCGCACCCAGGTCAGCCGCCCGACCCAGTACGGCCGCTTCAGCCAGAACGAGGTGCAGCAGAGCTTCGACGCCAGCGGCATCAAGCTCGGCCAGCGGGTGCTGCATCCGAAATTCGGCGAAGGCATAGTGCTCAACTTCGAAGGGGTAGGCCAGCAGAGCCGGGTCCAGATCCAGTTCGACGAGGTCGGCGCCAAGTGGCTGGTGACGGCCTATGCCAGATTGGAGGCGCTTTAATCCCCTCACCCTGACCCTCTCCCAACGGGAGAGGGGATCATCCCCGAGATAGTCTTTGCCTCCTTCTCCCCTTGTGGGAGAAGGGTTGGGGATGAGGGGGGTTTTGGATCTTGGCACGGCTGGCTCCGTGCAGGACGCGAGGGCGTGGCCCTCGACAGGGTTTCGCCCGCCCTTCGGGCTGGGGCGAGTAACTTTTCTTTGCGTGGCCAAAGAAAAGTCACCAAAAGAAAGGCCACCCCCGCCAATCCGCTGGCTTCGCCAGTGCCCTCGGGCCAGAGCCAACATCGGACGGGTCGCCGCAGACGGCACATCCCTGTGCCGACTGCGGCTACGCCATCATCCCTGATGGCGTCCCTGACGTTGCCTCTGACCCTCGGCGGATTGGAGGGGGATCAAAACCGTGCCCATCTGTGACTTGGGTTCTTAATAACATTGTCTGAAGTATGTATTGCTATTACTTGAGTCTAGTTTTTAAATAAACTTGCAGTACATATAAGAAATGTTTAACTATGTGATTCGTATATCGAAGTTCAAATTTATAATTTATTTTTGATATTGATGGTCCCATTCTAAAAAATACATATTTAAATATGTGTGCGATACATGTGTGGATTATATTAAAATATCTTGCTATACTACTTTTAAAGTTTAAAGGGTGTGGCGAAATCATGTCAGTTTTATTGCGAGAGCAGGAAGTTAAAATTGCCCTTATTGATTGGCTTTTTAAAAAGGGCTTATTAGAGAATGCTACTCTTATTAATGAAATGGTTGTGGCAGATTGGAGTCGTCGTGCCGACTTGGCCGTGGCCAACGGCCACCTCCAAGCATTTGAAATTAAAAGTGACTTTGATTCTCTTAAGCGACTAGACGGCCAATTAGAAACATTTGTTTCTCGTTTTGAGAAAGTTACTGTTGTTTGTGCTCCAAAATTTACTTACGAAGTCACAAAAAAAGTAGCCTCTGATATAGGCGTTATTGAATATTCAAATACTAACAATGGTGTTCGGTTTAAAATCGTTCAGCGTGGACGGACATCAATTCTAAGAAATAAAAGTATTTATCTTAATTTTCTGCTGAAAAAAGAGTTGCAAACATTTCTCGTTGAGAATGGGAGTCAGCTTCCGTTTGAAACTAGTCGTGAGTCACTAGAAAATATGGCTTATCAGTTTTCATTATCAAGAATTAGAAGCTTCACGTTGAACGCTCTTAAAAATCGTTATAAAGAAACATCTAGTAATTTCTTGAAGAAGTTGGTTGATACTAGTTTCTCTAGTGAGACTGATTTGAGTTTATTGAGCAAAGCTAAGTTGAGGCGGGAACAAAATAAACTGAATGCTTCTGGAAGTATAAAGATAGAAGCATCAAATGAATTCTATACGGCGAATATTGAAAATTTTATGAGAAAACATGGAGAGGTTGGTAATACTCAACCCATTAAAGTATTGAAAAGAGTCATAAAGTAATAAGGGAGGTTCCCCTCCCTTCTAACCTCAGAAAAATTCCTCTTCAGGATCGTAGGCAGTTTTAAGTGCTTCTGATAATTCAATTTGCTTTGTTATGTGTAGGTTTACACGTACCGATATCCATTTTGCAGGACTGCCCATACCGACAATGTCACCAGACGCAGCATTTCTGATCATTTGGGCCCCCCAAGATTCATCATCCAAATAATCTGGATATCTTTTCAAAATTGCTTTTGCTGCTTCAATATATCCTTTGCTATCAAGCCCTGGCCTTCTCTCAAAAAACCAAGCGTCATCTAATGCCACGTCGATTCGAGGCACATAACGTCCACCAACATCGTCATAGACAACAGAGTGGATTGAACTGTGATCTCCATATATTGATACACTTCTCCCTCCAATAGCCTGGTGGAACTCTCTTTCCATTATATCTATATATCCAAATTGCCCACTCTCACCAGAAAAATTCGCGACAGAACTTGGGAAACTGGTTGGCAAAACACTTATTATGGCTTCTGGAAGTTCTGTTCTTATTTGGTTTATCGCATTTATTGCTGCTGAGGTCATTGTTGATATATGCCCTCTTATATAACCTAAATCAATGAATATAATGGCACTTTCTGGCGAATCTAAAGAGACTAAAGATGCAATCGTTTTATTAATGTCTGTATTAAGGTTTTTAATGCGAAATGCAATCGCCCCTTTTTCTCTTTCAAGGGTTCTTGCCTGTTGAACTACATCTCTAAGTCTCGCAGATTCTGGCATCTGAACAACAGGGATAATAGCATCATTGCGAGAGCAAAAAGATATCCAATTACTGAAGTTATTTTCAGAAGATAGAAGCTCTAAACTTGAAGCACAGTGATGTTTGCTCTCTTGAGTAACATCGAGGATGAAAGGTAAACCATCCATTGCCTCTAGGGTCTTATCGAGAGATACTTGAATTTCATCAGCCCTCGGCCACTTACCTAAAGTTACTAGTGGAAGTATTTTTTCTTTTTTATCATGAGTCAATTGATTCAACCCAAGAATTTCTGCAGCGCGCGTTCTTAATGCAGGATAATATGAATAATCATCAAAATTAATACTCATTTTAGTTTCCTCCTGATTCAGTGTTTTCTTGCCTTACAATAGCTCTAGGCATAGCGATAACCTGAGAGCTTTGTGTAGCTAAATAAGCTGCGATTCCTTCCATTTTCTCTTTTTGCTCTAAGGCATGTGCAAGCTCTGTGGTTAAATTTTGATTGCGATCTATAAGGTTTTGTTTCACTGTATCATTACTAATGACTACTTCTTTATGATCTCTGCTTAGGATCTTTATTGTTTTATGCGTGAACCATCCAATTATTAAAGCAGCAAACCAACCTGAGCATACAAGAAGCCATTGAGATATTTCTTGATTTCTGATGAAGCTCGTCACAATCGTAACCAAAGTGCCGACGATACCAATAATCCCATAAATATGATTTATCATCTTATGACTCGCTGTAACCTGATATATTCCTGAAAAGAGCAATAGATATATGACTACCACGACACAAACTGTCGTTAGTGTACATCCATGTCAGCCTTGATTGAAGCCTTAATAAGGCCTGAAAGAAGACTATCCGGAAATCTAGGATATCCATCTTTCTGAGGTGGGCCTTGTCTGGAGGGTTACCCGTGTCGTCACCCAGAGGTGGGTGTCCGAAGATGCTGCTTTGAGGAGGCTGGTAGGGACGGCATACTGCCCCGTCACCAGATGGGAGTCATTAATGTCTAAATGGATGCCAAGGCTGCGCCTACTGGGGCGCTGGTTGTTGCGAAAAACGGTGCTGGCGCTGCTGGCCAGCCTGCTGTTTGCCCTCTCGTTCACCCTGTTCCAGTACGCTTCCTGGTGGCCTGCACTGACCGAGGACATGTCCCTACAATGGAGCGGCCTCTCTTCGGGGCGGACCTTTGCCGAGCTGGCCCCGGCCATGCTGGAGTTCAGCGCCGTGCTCGCCTGTGCTTTCTTGCCCCTGTTTCTGCTGACACCGCGCCTGCTGTTGCCGCCGCTCTTTGCCGGGCTCTGGCTGTGGCAGACCTATGACACCGCCTTTATGACGGCGACCGCCTCGACCTGGCAGCCTCACGAGATCATCTGGGCCTTTATCCTACCCCATACCCACTGGTTGCTGCTCACGCTGCTGCCCCCTCTGCTGCTGATCCGCCATCTCGGCAGGCGGCTATTTGCTGATACACAGGCAACCCAGTCAGAGGCTGTCACCCTTGCCGACAGGCTGTAATCAAAGGGATCGTCCGACTGCGCTTCGCTAATCGAACCGAGAAATCTGGAACACCCACCTTTCTGAGTAAGCCGTAGCAAGGCTGGTGATGGAGTGATGAGGGGCTGGAGTTGGAGCAACAAGGTGGCGGTTCTGGCCTAAAAAGCCTCTTATTCAGGCAACGTCATGCCCGGCATCGGATGACATACCGGGGTGTGATATGAGGCGGGACTAGCGATTCAGAGGGGTGGCTGGTGACAAATCTGGGACACCCCTCCTTTTGAGCGAGTCGTAGGGAGGTTGGTGCTCGACATCAAAAAGATGGGTATCCAAGATGATGGAAAGAGTCGGCGAGCGCCCGGGCGGGGAGTTCGCCGCCCATTCAGCCGGCATGATGATGTTCACCCGCCGGCGAGGTCAGGCCCCCTGCCAGCGCTTGAACAGCACGCTGGCATTCACGCCGCCAAAGCCAAACCCATTGGAGATGGCGTGCTCGATCCGCATGTCACGGGCCGTGCCCCGCACTATGTCCACGCCGTCGGCGAGCGGATCGGGGTGTTGCAGGTTGCGGGTGGCGGGCACTCTCTGGTCGCGAATGGCCAGGGCGGTGAAGATGGCTTCTATGCCCCCGGCGGCCCCCAGCAGATGGCCGGTGGCTGACTTGGTGGAGGTCACCGCAATCTGGTTGTCATCGCCAAATACGCGTTTGATGGCGGCCAGCTCCCCCTTGTCACCCACCGGAGTCGAGGTGGCATGGGCATTGAGGTGCTGGACATCCGCCGCCTGAATGCCGGCCTGAGCCAGGGCCGTCATCATGGCGCGGCGTGCGCCGTCGCCATCTTCGGGACCGGCGGTGAGGTGATAGGCGTCGGCACTGGTGCCATACCCCACCAGCTCCACTATGGGGGTGGCACCCCGGGCCAGGGCGTGTTCCAGGGATTCAATCACCAGGATCCCGGCCCCTTCGCCCATGACAAACCCATCGCGGTCGACATCGAACGGACGGGAGGCCGCTTCGGGATCATCGGCATAGGCGGACGACAGGGCGCGGGCCGCGGCAAACCCGCCCAGGCTGACGCGGTCTATGGTGGCTTCGGCCCCGCCACAGATGGCGATCTCTGCCTCACCGCAGCGAATGAGTCGGGCGGCGTCGCCAATGGCCTGCACCCCTGCGGCGCAGGCCGTGACCGGCGCCCCGAGCGGCCCTTTGAAGCCGAAGTTGATGGAGACATGGCCCGCCGCCATGTTGACCAGGAACGAGGGGATGGTGAAGGGGGATAGGCGGCGCGGTCCCCGTTCATCCGTGGTACGCACGGCCTCGACGATGGCGGGGAAGCCGCCGATGCCCGAGGCGATGATGGTGGCGGTGCGCTCCTGCTCCGCCGCCGTCTTGGGGGCCCAGTTGGCTTGCAACAGGGCCTCCTTGGCCGCGGCAATGGCAAACAGGATGAAGCGATCCATCTTCTTTTGCTCCTTGGTCGATACCACGGCATCGGGGTCAAACCCGGCCACGGGATCTTCGGCCAGGGAGGGCACCATGGCGCCCACCTTGGCGGCCAGCCCTTCGGTGAAGGCCTCCGGCAGGCGGCGCAAGCCGGACTGGCCCGCCAACAGCCGCTGCCACACGGTTTCCACCCCATATCCAAGCGGGGTCACCGCTCCCATTCCTGTCACCACGATGCGAGTTGAGCTCATGATTCTGATTCCTGTTTCGAAGGGTTATCGCCGCTCATCACGCCATTGGCATGGCGCAGACGCTGCTTCATGCCATCACTGGCGGCCGGTCCCGGCACCAGGGTGTGGCGCGAGGGTGAAATCTCCTGACCCGTGCGCCTGTCCACCAGCAGGGGCTCGACCAGCTCGCCCGTCTGGGCATCCCTCAGCTGGATGCTGGCCCCCTCGGGCGCCAGGTGGTTATTGCCCCAGGTGAGCAGGGCGATCAGCACGGCGCTGAGATCCTGGCCGCGGGGGGTGAGCGCATATTGATAGCGAGGGGGCCGCTCGGAGTAGAGCCGCTTCTCCATCAGGCCCCCCTCGACCAGGGCGGTCAGGCGTCGGGTCAGTATGTTGGGGGAGATGCCAAGGCTCTTTTGAAATTCATCGAAGCGCGACAGGCCATGCATGGCATCGCGGATAATCAGCAGACTCCACCACTCGCCGACGTGATCCAGGCTGCGGGCGATGGGGCACTGCTGTTCACTCAGACTCTTCTTGCGCATGTGGGGTCATCAGGTTACTTGCATAATGAAAGTAACCATACGGCCCTTACTTCCATTATGCAAGTGACTCGTGCCTTCCGGTGGTGGGCGACGTTATGCGGCACCTTGGAGAGAGGAAATCGAACCTACAACCCTCTGCAATGGTTGCCATATCTTGTCGCGGATCACGCTCGCTTGCTGGGCTTTTTATCGCCACAGGCTCGAACCGGAAAACGGATGCGCTATAGTGGGGGCCGCTCGTGCAAACCCGCCTTCAACCCGATTAGAGAACGCACCATGAACCGTGACATTACCGCCCAGTTTATCAAGATGCTGACCAATCTCGACGGCTGCCTGGCCAAGGCCGCCACCCATGCCGAGGCCAAGAAGTTCAACGTGGACAACTTCTTCGGCGAGCGCCTCATCGTCGACATGCTGCCGCTAAGCAAACAGGTGCTGATCTGCTGTGACTCGGCCCGCGCCGTGGTCGCCACCGCCAGCCACAGCGAGATGCCGGTCATGGGGGACGAGCCCAAGACCATGGCGGATCTGCGCACTCATGTCGAAAAGACCATCGCCTTCCTGCAGAGCAAGCTGGACGCCGACTACGGCCGCTTCGAGAGCGGCCACTACTTCCCCTACTGGGCCGGTGGCAAGGGGATGGATGGCAAGACCTGCGTCCATGAGTACGGCATCCCGAACTTCTACTTCCACCTCACCATGACCTATGCCCTGCTGCGTCAGGCGGGGGTCGATCTCGGCAAGAAGGACTACCTGGGCGGCCTGAACCTGCAATAAGCGCTCCAGCCTTTCGCCAGAGAGCCTGCCATGTCGGCAGGCTCTCTGCGTTTGGGGAAGCAACAGGTGTGGCGGGCAGGGTCGCCGCCGGTCGAGCGCCGGACCATATGTGTGGCGACAGGCAGATAGAAAACGGCGACCCAGGGTCGCCGTTTGGCCGAATAGACGGGGCGCCGTCCGCGCAGCTAACCCGGTATCTCGGGCTCGACCAGGGCAAGCAGCTGGGTCAGGGACTCCTGCCAGCCGAGGTAACACATCTCGACCGGGATCACCGCGGGGATCCCCTCCTGCACTATGGCGAGGTCGGTGCCGCACAGCACCGGGCTGAGGCTGATGGTCACTCGCATCTCCCCCGGCAGGTTGGGGTCATCGAAGCTGTCCGTATAGCGAATGCGCGCACCTGGCACCAGCTCGAGGTACTCGCCACCGAAGGAGTGGCCGTGGCCGGTGCCGAAATTCGTGAACGACATCCTAAAGGTGCCGCCGACGCTGGCCTCGAGCTGGTGTACCTGGCAGGTGAAGCCGTGGGGCGGCAGCCACTTGGCCAGCGCATCCGCCTCGATGAAGGCTCTATAGACCCGCAGCGGCGGGGCCTTGACTACCCTGTGCAGTCGTACCGTTCCTGTCGTCATGATCCATTCCTCTTCCTGGGGTCCCGCACAAGGATAGCTGCTCATGGGCGCCGTGCCCGCCTCACCCCTGGCCGCCAGGGGGCGAGGGGAGAAGGGCAGGCGCAGGGATGGTGGCGGGATGGGAGGCGGCGGCTTAGCCGCCAAGGGCGATGGTGATGACGACGATCACGGCGCCCGCCGCGGCGAACAGGATGCCGATCAGCCAGGGGCGCGGGGAGCCGGCGTAGTGGGCCAGGCCACGACCGATCAGCATCAGCATCAGCAGGGCGATGGCGTGGGAGAGGCGCAGCGCCAGCACGGTGTCATCGAGGAAGATGAACGGCAGCAGCACGGGGAAGGTTGAGAGGAACACCAGCAGGAAGACCCCCAGAGTGTTACGCAGATCGTTCCAGAAGAAGATGCGGCCCAGCGCCGTGGTAGGGTGCTCGTTCAGGCGAGCCTGCCAGCCTCTGAGCTCCTCGTCGCGACTGATCTCGGCCAGCAGTTGCGGCAGCGCATCGCGGATCGCCAGCAGGGCCGCCGGTTCCCCCTGCGGCAGCAGGCGCAGCTGTTGCAGCAGTCGCAGGGAGCGGCCGCGCTCGGCCAGGGTGGTGATGAGGTAGACGATGGCATCGATCATGCCCCAGGCGATGTTGCAGCCGATGCCGGCGATCAGCAGCTCCTTGACCTCCGCCTGCCCCGCCTCCAGGGCGTTGAAGCAGCCGGTGAAGGTGAGCACCATCAGCAGGCCGAACAGGATCTCGGAGTGGCGGGAGATGGGGTCGAGGGGGGAAAAGCGGGATTGGCTCATGGCAGACTCACTTCCTTGTGACTCGGGTATGGACAAGCATGGGTCGGCTTTTCATCCGCGGTCAAGGCGCCATAGCCGCAGGCCGGACGCCGCCTCGGCCTCCTGGTCAAACGGCTATCACCCAGGTCGGCATCAGGGGGTGGTGGCGGCCACTGTATTTGCCGCAGGGGGAGGCGATCGCCGCCGTTCGCTCATATAATCGCCGCCATGCAAGCGACTCATACGGCCTTGCTGATACGGCGACCCAGCACCGGCTGGTGCGGGGTGGCCCTCAACACAGACAGAGATGGGCAGGAGTGTGAACATGAGCGAGGTCGTGATCGGGTGCGCGGTCGAGGGCGATCTGGATGGCATAGCGGCGCTGCAGGCCGAGAATCAGGCCGATAGGGGCGGCTCCCTGGCGGCGAGTCTGCCGCGGGACAAGATTGCCGAGATGATGGGTGCCATGCCGCTGATAGTCGCGCGCCGGGAGGGGCGGGTGACTGGCTTCCTGGTGACCGGCTCGCGGGCCATGACCATAGAGGTGCCCGTGGTCAGGGCCATGTTCTCCGCCTATGAGGGGGCGCCCGATGCCTATGTGTACGGCCCCATCTGCGTGGCCGCCGAGGCGCGGGGCCAGGGCCTGGCGCAGGCCATGTTCTCGGCGTTGCGGCACCAACTGCCGGCGCGAGAGGGGATCCTCTTCATTCGGTGTGACAACATCGCCTCGCTGCGCGCCCACGAGAAGATGGGCATGCACGAGGTGGCCGCGTTCGAATTTGGCGGCAACGAGTTTGCGGTGCTCTCCTATCTTGGCTGAGGCGGCGAGGCTGGCCCCTGCCGTCAGCTTCTTTCGCTAACCGAGTGATTTTTCGATAGATCTGCAAGGAGTTGATCAAGGTAGAGGTTATTGCCGCCGTTCGCTCATATAATCGCCGCCATGCAAGCGACTCGGAAGGATTCGATGATACAGCTGATGGCTGCCCTGTTCGGGTTGTTTTACGCCAGCCTGGTGTGGGCGGCGCCGACCCCCTTTGTTGCCGCGCCGGCGACCACCCTGGCGAGCCAGGCCAGCATGGAGCCGCTGCTCTCCTGGTTCACCGGCGAGTTCTCCAGCCAGGAGCAGGCCGGCTACGATCGCCGCTTCACCAGCGCCGAGCTGCGGCTGGTGGAGATCTGGCCCGGCTACAGCGGCTTTCGCTGGGTCTATGCCGAGCAATTCCTGACCGAGCGGGCGGTGCGCCCGTTTCGCCAGCGCATCTACCGTTTCTCCCCGCTGCCGGACGGTCGCATCCTGATGGCCGAGCTGACCATGCCCAGGGCCATCGATTTCGCCGGCGCCTGGCGCAAGCCCGAACTGCTCGACTCCCTCACCCCGCAACAACTCTCCCTGCGCCAGGGCTGCGAGATCTGGCTGACCCGCCAACCCTCCGGGGAATACGCGGGCCACAGCAGGGTCGGCAGCTGTGCCACCAACTTCGGCGGCGCCAGCACCCTGGTGCAATACCTCTGGATCGGCCCCAACAGCGTCAGGTTGCTGGACAGGGCCTACGACAATGACGCCCATCAGCGCTGGGGCAGCCCCGGCGAGGGCTATGTCTATCTGCGCAGGGTGAAACAGCGCGGGGAATGAGCCGGCCGGCCCGCGTCAGGCCGCTATGTCCAGCTCGTGGCGGTGTTTGCTGAGGTAGTCGATCAGCAGTCGCAGCCGCAACGGCATGGGCTCCCTGGCGGGGTAGAGCATGTTGACGGGGCGCGGGGCGGGCAGGGCATCCGGCAGGATTTCCAGCAGGGCGCCACTGGCCAGCTCCTGGCTCAGCAGGGCGCGCGGTTGCAGCACTATGCCCGCATGGTTCAGGGCGGCCACCTTGAGGGCGCCGCCGTGGTTGCTGATGAAGGGGCTGTCCCACAGGTGCAACTGCTCGAGGGGAAACTCCGCGGCCAGGCCGGACTGGGTCAGCCAGGGGGCGAAGCCCAGGCAGTGGTGGCGTGCCAGGTCCGCCAGCTCGAGCGGGATGCCGTGGCGTTGCAAGTAGAGGGGGGAGGCGCAGAACACCGAGGCCGAGTGGCTCAGCGGACGAGCGATGTAGGCGGCGTCCTTGGGGGTGCCGACCCGGAAGATGAGATCGAAACCATCGCCGATCACATCGACCAGCCGATCACAGAGATCCAGCTCGATGCGGATCTGCGGATACAGCGCCATGAAGCGGCACAGCAGGGGGGTCAGCCGATAGCTGCCGAAGGTGATGGGGGCATTGATGCGGATCTTGCCCGCCGCCTGACCGGTGTGGGCCTGGGTATTCTGCTCCAGCTCCCGATAGTGCTGCAGCAGGCTCTGGCAACCGCCGAGGTACTCCCTGCCCGCCTCGGTCAGGCTCTGGCGGCGGGTGTTGCGGTTGAGCAGGCGGGAGCCGACCCTGGCCTCCAGCCACTTGATGTATTTGCCGATCATGGCCGGCGTCATCTCGAAGCGATCCGCCACGGCACTGAAGCTGCCCGCGCGGGCGACCTCGACGAAGATCTCGATGGCAGTCAGGCGATCCACTCTAAACTCCTGGTTTATAAAGCCGAGCGCCACTATGTCTGGCTGGCGAAGAGGCTGTCAATATACTGGGCGGCATCCAACCGACCACGGAATGCCCTGCGATGAGTCTCGAATATTACGCCCTCTACCTGCTGCTCGCCCTGGGGACTGTGCTCAGTCCCGGCCCCGCGGTGATCTACACCATAGGCAACACCCTGACCCGGGGCACCCGCCACGCCATCGCCGGCTTCGTCGGGGTAGCGGTGGGGATACTGCTGGTGGCGACCCTGGCCTCGCTGGCGGTGCTCTGGTTTACCCACTGGCTGGCCGGGGGCCAGCAGATCCTCACCCTGGGGGGCGCCCTCTATCTGCTCTATCTGGGGGTGAACTCCTGGCGTCAGCGCGGGGTCAGCCCAGTGGTGGGCACGACCACGGATCGGGATTGTCTGCGTAGCTTCGCCAAGGGGGCGCTCATCAGCCTGCTCAACCCCAAGGCGATCATCTTCTTCACCAGCCTGTTCCCCCAGTTCATCGACTTTCGCCAAGGGGCGCTGGGCCAGTGCATGCTGCTGGCGCTGAGCTTCAGTGGCGTGGTGCTGGTGGTGCACGGTGGCTACTGCCTGGCGTTTCGCTGGGTGGGGCTGCAGGGTTATGGCGATCGCTTCGCCAGGGGGATCAACCGGTTGTCGGCGGTGATGTTCACCGGCTTCGCGATCTTGCTGCTGATAAGGGCATTGGGCTGAGAGGGGGATCGGGAGGCAGTGCCGGCAGGGAGAACCCGTTTGGCGAGGAAGAGCGGGATGGTGCCGACCCAGATCGGCCCCATCCCGTGCTTGCATCAGAGTTTGAACAGCGGCCGCAGGCGGATGCCGATCAGGCTGCCGCCGAGGGCCATCAGCATCCAGACCCAGCCGTGCAGGCTGCCCGACGCAGTGCCGTCGAAGAAGCCGCCCAGGTTGCAGGCGCTGTACATGGCGCCCATCCCCATCAGCAGACCGCCGAGGATGGCCGCCAGGCTGTTGCCGAGGCGGATCGGGGTGTGGCTGCCGCCCCCGCTGAGACAGCGAGCCAGCGCCGCCCCCAGGATCCCCAGCCAGAACATGCCGACCATGGGGTTGGTGAACAGCGGCTGGGCCAATTTCGGGTTGCCCTCGAACAGGCCGAACAGGGAGGCACCGCGCAGCGCCATGTCATAGACGGCGCCGGTGATGGTCCAGGCCGAGCCGTGCAGGGCCACCACGGCGGAGTTGAGCAGGGCGATCAGGATGCCGCCGGTCAGTACGGTGAAGCGACCGTCGCGCCAGAACAGGTTGCCGCCGCCGAAGATGGGCTTGATCTCGCCGGTGCGCTTCAATTCACTCTTGCGAAACAGCAGGAACAGCACGGCGACCAGCGCCAGGTTGAGCAACATGCCGCTCCAGATATTGCCGGTCAGATCCTTGGCCAGCACGACCTGGCTGGAGAAGGTGGCGTCGAAGGTGGGGCGGAACTGGTTGCTGATCAGGGTGCCTATGCCGTAGCAGAGCAGCACCAGCCAGAAGCGGGGCTGGCCCTCGCCACAGCAGTAGAGGGTGCCGGTGGCGCAGACCCCCGCCAGCTGCATGCCGATGCCGAACAGGAAGGCGCCGACGATGAAGGGAATGCCGATGGCCATCACGTTGCCCACCATGGCATCGCCAAACAGGGCGTGACTGAAGGAGAGGAAGCAAGTGAACAGCAGAATTTCGATGGCGATGGTGAGCAGGTGAACCCGCACATAGTAACTGTTGCGCTTGGTCAGCATCTCGCGCCAACCGAATACGATGCCGAAGCGACTGAAGGAGAGGGTGAAGCCGAAGCCGAATCCGATCAGGGCCATCAGGGCCCATTTCATACCAAAGGTGTTGCCGAGCCAGAGTAACGCTCCCCCCGCGAGTGCCACGATGGGGAGCGACCATTTTCGAGTCATGCCGATGCATCCTTAAACTATTGTGGTGAGTTGACGGCCTGCATCCTAATCCCACAATGAGTCCGACACCAGCCCGCTCGACGGTTGGCGTGGTTTGCATGGCTCCGATATAGGCGCTCGCCTCGCCGGCCAGCTCCACCAGGATAGAGAGACTGGGCGGGTGATACCAAACAGCAGGTCGGTGACCAGATTGAGCGGCCGTTTCACCCTACTGCGCTGGGTCCACTCGGCGACGGGTGTGGCCTGCATGGTTCAGATATAGGCGCTCGCCTCGCCGGCCAGCTCCACCAGGATGGATAAACTTACGGCGCCAAACAGCAGGCCGGTGACCAGATTGAGCGGCCGTTGCACCCGGCCGAGCAGATGCTGGGCCCGTGCGGTGGAGAGGCTCCAGGCCAGCAGCCCGAACCAGGCCAGAGACAGCAGGAACAACTCCAGGATCAGCAGGCCACGGGTCAGGCCGTCCACCTGCGGCGTCACCATGGCCGCCAGCAGGCCCATGAAGAACAGCAGCGCCTTGGGGTTGAGCAGGTTGGTGGCGAGCCCGGCTCTCAGTCCCCGGTTCCAGCCTTGCAGCTCGCCGCCGGCCCTGAGTGCCAGCGTCGCGCTCTCCTGCCGCGCCGCCTTGATCGCCCCCCAGCCGAGCCAGCCCAGATAGAGGGCACCCACTATCTTCACCGCCATGAACAGCCAGGGTTGACTGGCGATCAGCAGGCTGATGCCGGTCAGGCTGAGGGTGGCGTGCAGCAGGATGGCGAGCGCTATGCCGAGCGCCGCCCCGAGGGCGGTGGGCCTGTGCAGGCTGGTGCGCAGGATCAGCGCGAAGTCGGGACCCGGGCTCGCCAGGGCGATCAGGTGGATGAGACCTATGGTCAGAAACAGGCTGGTGAACATGACATAACTCCAGGAAAGACGACGAGGTGGCAGCATGGGGGATAGGGGCGGGGGCTGGCTTGTAAAAGATTGCATCTGCCGGTGGTATTTGGCCGGGCCGGCGGTCGTCAGTCTGCTTAGCCTGTGAAAGAGAGCATCTTCCGGTGGTAATCGGTCGGGCCGGTGGTCGTCAGCCTGCTTAGCCTGTGAAAGAGAGCATCTGCCGGTGGTAATCGGTCGGGCCGGTGGCCGTCAGCTCGACTGGCCTGTGAGCGACTGCATCTGCTGGCGGTAGTCCGCCGGGGTGAGGCCGAAGGCCTGGCGGAAGCCGTGGTGGAAGTGGCTCTGATCGAAGAAACCGACCGCCAGCGCCACCTCGCTCACCGGCAGGCCGCGGGCGAGCAGGAGCTTGCCGCGCTCGAGGCGCAGCCGCTTGAGCCAGGCATAGGGGGTCATGCCGGTCTTCTTCTTGAACTGGCGCAGGAAGGCGAAGCGATCCAGCCCGAACTGGGCGGCCAGATCCTCCAGACTGTGGCGCTGATCCAGCTGACCCAGCAGATAATCGCGCAGGTAGCGCAGCTGGGGATCCGCCAGGGCGTGGCGCTCCGGTGCCAGCCGCAGCAGATCGCCGAGCAGGGCCAGCAACCGGCTCTCCGCCAGCAGGCCGTCCGGCTGGGGGCGATCCAGGTACATGTGCAGCCGGGCGAAGCCCTGATAGAGGTCGGGTCTGGCCTGTAGCCCCTTGTCGAAGAAGGGCTCAGGGTTGTCTGGCAGCCAGCGCGCCAGCTGCTCGGGGGCGATGGCAAACACCCGCACCTCGTAGCCTTCCGGCAGCAGGCTCAGGCCGTCGTGCATCTCGTCCGGGTTGACGGTGGAGAGCTCGCCGCGCACCAGGTTGTGGCTGCTGCCCTTGTGGATGAACTTCTGGCCGCCCTGCTGCACCAGACCTATGTGATAGTCCAGGTGTACGTGGCGGCCATAGCTGAACTCCCTGTGGTGGGAGTGGGAGAGTTCAACCCCCGGCAGCAGCGGGGATTGCCAGTAATGGATGCGGGATTGGGGTGCGCTCATCGACTATTGATAACCCGAAAGCCGGCGATTGGCTTGTAGATTATTGCGTCGACCACCGCGCACCCTGCGCCTCAACCCGCGGCCTGACGGCGCTTGCCGCTGCGCAGCCCGTCCAGGCTGAACAGCACCAGCGCGCTCCAGATGCAGCCGAAGGTGATCATCTTGTCCAGCGCCAGCGACTCCCCGTACAGGGTCACCGCCAGGATGAACATCAGGCTGGGGCCTATGTACTGGAAGAAACCCAGGGTGGAGAGCTTGAGCCGGGTGGCGGCCGCGGTGAAGCAGAGCAGCGGCGCCGTGGTGACGGCCCCGGCGGCGATCAGCAGCAGGTTGAGGTGCCAGTCATTTTCGGTGAGGTGGCTGGTGGGGCTGTCCGCGAATCCCCACAGGTAGATGGCGGCGGGGGGCAGCATGATCAGGGTCTCGATCAGCAGGCCGGTGAGGGCATCGAGGGCCAGCTTCTTGCGGATGAGGCCGTAGATGGCGAAGCTCGAGGCCAGCACCAGTGCAATCCAGGGCAGGGAGCCGAAGGCGATGAGCTGGACGGCGACCCCGATCACCGCCAGCCCCACGGCCCACCACTGCAGGCGGCGCAGCTGCTCGCTCAGGAACAGCATGCCGAGCAGCACGTTGAACAGCGGGTTGATGTAGTAGCCGAGGCTGGCATCCAGCATGTGGCCGTTGTTGATGGCCCAGATGAACAGCAGCCAGTTGCCACCGACGGTGACCGAGGTGAAGGCCAGGGTGAGCAGCACCTTGGGTTGGCGCAGCACCGCCCGCACCTTGTGCCACTGGCGGCCGAGCAGGGTCAGCACCAGCAGCAGGACGCAGGACCAGATCATGCGATGGGTCAGGATCTCGGCGGCCGGGACGGCGGAAATGGTCTTGAAGTAGATGGGCGCCAGGCCCCAAAGGGTATAGGCACACAGGGCATAGATGACGCCCTGGCGCTGAATTTGTTGCTGCATGTGGATAACCTTCAGAATCGGATGTTGGAAAACATCGCAAAAAATCAGTGTAGCGATACTTTTGGGGGGAAAGAAGTGAATAAACGAGGCTTGGCGAGATTTTTACAGCATGGAACCGGCTCAGCGACCGCCGCCGCGGCGGATCTTCTCCACATCCATCAGCAGCCACAGCATGAGTACGATGGCGGAGATCCAGGGGCCCCAGGTCACATAGGCCTCACCCTGGCCCAGCACGAAGAACAGGAGCGGCAACCCCACTACCAGAAACAGTACACTTCCCAGAAAAAACAGCATTTTTATCTTTATATTTAACAGCTTGTCTATTTGACGATTATATCGATTGAGGCGGGTGATGAAAGGGTAAAAATGGAAAAGGGGGATTTCTCCCCCTCTTTCGTCACATCGGCTCATTTCTGACATTAATCGAGCTGGATCCAGGTGCTCTTCAGCTCGGTGTACTTCTCCAGCGCGTGCAGCGACTTGTCGCGGCCGTTGCCGGATTGCTTGAAGCCGCCGAACGGCATCGTCATGTCGCCCCCATCCCAGTTGTTGACGAACACAGTGCCGGCGCGCAGGGCGCGGGAGCCCTTGATCGCCTGATTGAGGTCCGCAGTCCAGATGGCGGCGGCCAGGCCGTAGTCGCTGTCGTTGCCGAGCGCTATGGCTTCTTCGAGCGTGTCGAAGCCGCTCACCGCCAGCACGGGGCCGAAGATCTCCTCGCGGAAGATGCGCATCTGCGGCGTCACCTCATCAAAAATCGTGGGGGCTATATAGAAGCCACCGCTCTCCTGATTGGTGCGCTGGCCCCCCAGCAGCAGCTTGGCGCCCTCCTGCTGGCCGATCTCGATGTAACGCAGCACCTGCTCCAGCTGGATGTTGTCCACCATGGCGCCGATGCGGGTGGCGGGATCGAGCGGGTTGGCGGAGATCCACTCGCGGGCATGGGCCAGCAGCCGCGCCATGAACTGCGGCTTGATGCTGTTTTGCACCAGCAGGCGGGAGGCGGCGGTGCACACCTCGCCCTGGTTGTAGAAGATGGCGCCGACGGCGCTCTTGGCGGCGGCGTCCAGATCCGGCACGTCCGCCATGATGATGTTGGGGCTCTTGCCGCCACACTCCATGAAGGCGCGTTTCAGGTTCGATTTGCCGGAGCACTGCACCAGATGCTTGCCGATCTTGGTGGAGCCGGTGAAGGTGATGCAGTCCACGTCCATGTGCATGGCCAGCGCCTCACCCACGGTGTGGCCAAAGCCTGGCAGCACGTTGAAGACTCCATCCGGGATGCCCGCCTCTTTCGCGATGCCGGCGATGCGCAGGGCGGTGAGGGGGGATTTCTCGGACGGCTTGAGGATGACGGAGTTGCCGGTGGCGAGCGCCGGTCCCAGCTTCCAGCAGGCCATCACCAGCGGGAAGTTCCAGGGCACGATGGCGGCCACCACCCCGAGTGCCTCGCGGGTCACCAGCGCCAGCGCGCTCTCCTCGACCGGGGCGACCTGATCGTAGATCTTGTCGATGGCCTCGGCGTTCCAGGCGATGCAGTTGGCGGCGGCGGGGGCGTCATAGCCCATGGCGTCGCCGATGGGCTTGCCCATGTCCAGCGACTCCAGCAGCGCCAGCTCCACCTTGTTGAGGCGCATCAGATCGGCGAAGCGCTGCATGATCTGCTTGCGCTGCTTCGGGGCCAGCCCGCTCCAGCGCTTGTCGGTGAAGGCGGCGCGGGCGGCTTGCACCGCCAGCTCGGCATCCGCGGCATCGCAGGATGCCACCTTGGTCAGCAGCTGGCCGTTGGCAGGGTTGATGCAGTCGAAGGTGGCGCCGTTGACGGCGTCCCGGTAGCTGCCGTCGATAAAGGCTTGCGAGGGCAGGGTCAGATGGGCGGCCTTGTGTTGCCACTGGGCCAGGGTCAGGTCACTCATGTTCACTCCTTGAACCGGCAAAGATAGTCTCCGCGTATCAATATGCTAAACATCCTGCCGCTTGTAAATCATATGTGTACAATTTTGTTAAACACTTGCCCCCGTCAGCCTTTGGCAACGGACGGGGATATCACCGGGGCTGGTGGGCCCGCCCGTCCGCCAAAGGCGGCCGCTCCGTCATCAGAAACTGGCCGGGGTGTTGGCCGAGATCAGCACGCACTCCTGCTCGCCCACGTTGCGGAAACGGTGCGGGGTGCGGCTGTCGAAGTAGTAGCCATCCCCCGGCGCCAGCAGGTGGATCTGCTCGCCGACGGTCACCTCGACCTGACCCTGGATGACGATGCCGCACTCTTCCCCTTCGTGGCTCAGCATGTCGTCGCCGGTGTCGGCCCCGGGGGGGAGGATCTCCTGCATCATGCCGATGGCGCGGTTGGCACGGCTGTGACCCACCAGCCGGTAGCTGATGGGGTGGGTGCCGAGATCCGGCATGTCGTCCGCACGGAAGATCACCTCGGAATCCATCTCCGTCTCATCGGTGAAGAAGCTGGCGAGCGACATGGGAATGCCTTCCAGCACCTTGCGCAGCGAGGCCACGGACGGGCTCACCTGATTTTTCTCGATCTGGGAGATAAAGCCGTTGGTCACACCGGAGCGCTTGGCCAGCTCGCGCTGGGAGAGGGCCGCCTTGGTGCGAACCGCCTTGAGGCGGTGACCGATATCCATCGATAGACACTCCTTGACTGTTTACTATTATTAAAATTGTGTTAAATATCTTATACCACCCCAAGAGGGTGACACCAAGCAGGGGCGATAAATGGCCCTTTTTTATGGATTCAGGTGTTTAATTTAATAGGCACAAGCCAAGCGTTACTAAACGCCTTAAGGATGAGGTGACCATGAAACCGATAAGCGACATCAATACTCCCTCCGACATGTCCGCCTTCTGGATGCCCTTCACCGCCAACCAGCAGTTCAAGGCGGCGCCGCGTATCCTGAAGTCGGCAGAGGGGATGTATTATCACTCAGAGGATGGCCGCAAGATACTGGATGGCACCGCCGGGCTCTGGTGTTGCAACGCGGGCCATGGTCGGCGCGAGATTGCCGAGGCGGTCTCCCAGCAGATCTCCCACCTCGATTTCGCCCCTACGTTCCAGATGGGCCACCCTCTACCGTTCGAGCTGGCCAACCAGCTGGTGGAGATAGCCCCCAAGGGATTCGGCCACGTCTTCTATACCAACTCCGGCTCTGAGGCCGTCGATACGGCGCTGAAGATAGCGCTGGCCTGGCAACGGGCGCGCGGCCAGGGTAGCCGCACCCGCCTCATCGGCCGCGAGCGCGGCTATCACGGGGTCGGCTTCGGCGGCATCTCGGTCGGCGGCATCCCCGGCAACCGCAAGTGGTTCGGCTCCCTGCTGACCGGGGTGGATCATCTGCCCCATACCCTCAACATCGCCAAGAATGCCTTCACCAAGGGCCTGCCCGAGGAGGATCTCAGCCTGGCCGACGAGCTGGAGAAGATCGTCTTCCTCCATGACGCCAGCAACATAGCCGCCGTCATCGTCGAACCCATCGCCGGCAGCACCGGCGTCATCATGCCGCCCAAGGGCTACCTCAAGCGGCTGCGGGAGATCTGCACCAGGCACGGCATCCTGCTGATCTTCGACGAGGTGATCACCGGCTTCGGCCGGCTGGGTGCCCCCTTCGCCGCCCAGGAGTTCGATGTCATGCCCGACATGATCACCTGTGCCAAGGGGCTCACCAACGGCGCCATCCCCATGGGGGCCGTGCTGGTGCAGAACCACATCTATGACGACATGATAGCGGCGGGCAAGGGAGCCATAGAGCTGTTCCACGGCTACACCTACTCGGGTCACCCGGTGGCCGCCGCCGCCGGTCTGGCGACCCTGGAGATCTACCGCAACGAGAATCTGCTCAACCGCGCCGCCGATCTGGCGGGCTACTGGGAGGCGGCGGCCCACTCCCTCAAGGGCTGCAAGCATGTGAAGGATGTGCGCAACTACGGTCTGGTGGCGGGCATCGAGCTGGAATCCATGCCGGATGCACCGGGCAAGCGTGGCTACGAGGTGTTCGTGCGCTGCTTCGAGAAGGGGGCGTTGGTCCGCGTCACCGGCGACATCATCGCCCTGTCGCCACCCCTCATCATAGAGCGCAGCGAGATCGACGATCTCTTCACCCTGCTGCAGGATGCCCTGCAGGCACAGGACTGATTTTTCACCTTATTTTTCATGGTGCACGCGCTGCGGGCGCCATCTTCCTGCGTGCCGATCTCATGACGCCACGCAGGATTGAGACGAATTACCCATCAAGGAGGATATATGACATACCGGGTTAGCAACTTCATCGGCGGTGAGACGAAAGAGAGCCACAGCGAGCGCTTCGGCGCCATCTTCGATCCGGCCACCGGCCAGCAGCAGGGACAGGTGGTGCTCAGCACCGCCGCCGAGTGCGCCGAGGCCATCGCCATCGCCGAGCAGGCCTTCGCCGACTGGTCCCAGACTCCGCCGCTGGTACGGGCGCGGGTGATGTTTCGCTTCAAGGCGCTGATGGAGGAGCATCGCGACGAGCTGGCCCGGCTCATCAGCCGCGAGCATGGCAAGGTGTTCTCCGATGCCCAGGGCGAGCTGACTCGGGGGCTGGAGGTGGTGGAGTTTGCCTGCGGCATCCCTCATCTGCTCAAGGGGGAGCACTCCCTCAACGTGGGCCGCGGGGTGGACAGCCACTCCATGATGCAACCGGTGGGGGTCTGCGCCGGCATCACGCCGTTCAACTTCCCGGCCATGGTGCCGCTGTGGATGTTCCCGGTGGCGCTGGCCTGCGGCAACAGCTTCATCCTCAAGCCGTCCGAGAAGGATCCCTCGCTCTCCCTGCGCATGGCCGAGCTGCTCAAGCAGGCCGGCCTGCCGGACGGGGTGCTCAACGTGGTCAACGGCGACAAGGAGGTGGTGGATGTGCTGCTGACCGACCCGCGTGTGCAGGCGGTGTCCTTCGTCGGCTCCACCCCCATCGCCCAGTACATCTATGCCACCGCCTCGGCCCATGGCAAGCGGGTGCAGGCGCTGGGCGGCGCCAAGAACCACATGCTGGTTATGCCGGATGCGGATCTCGATCAGGCGGTCTCCGCCCTGATGGGAGCGGCTTACGGTGCGGCCGGCGAGCGCTGCATGGCGATCTCGGTGGCCGTGGTGGTCGGCGAGGTCACCGCCGATGCCTTGGTGGCCAAGCTGACACCGCTGGTGGAGGCGCTGCGGGTCGGCCCGGGTCTGGGCGCGAGCCCGGAGAACGAGATGGGGCCGCTCATCAGCCGCGAGCATCTGGCCAAGGTGCGCGGCTACGTGGATCAGGGGGTGGCCGAGGGGGCCCAGCTGCGAGTGGATGGGCGCGGCGTCAGCCACGGCGAAGGCTACTTCATCGGCGGCAGCCTGTTCGATCGGGTGACCCCCGAGATGCGCATCTACCGGGAGGAGATCTTCGGCCCGGTGCTGGCCATAGTGCGGGCGCCGGACTATGAAACCGCGCTCGGGCTCATCAACGATCACGAGTACGGCAACGGCACCGCCATCTTTACCTGTGACGGCGATACCGCAAGGGACTTCACCACCCGGGTTCAGGTCGGTATGGTAGGGGTGAACGTTCCCATCCCGGTGCCCATGGCGTTTCACAGCTTCGGTGGCTGGAAACGGTCCATCTTCGGGCCGCTCAACATGCACGGGCCGGATGGGGTACGCTTCTATACCCGGATGAAGACAGTCACCGCGCGCTGGCCACAGAGCCTGCGAGCCGGCGCCGAGTTCTCCATGCCGACCATGAAATGACCAACCATGCAGTAGCTAGCCTAGGCATGGCCCGGCGGAGGGATCCGCCGGAGTGCCCCGCTATCCCTGTGAAGGAGTAACAGATGCGACTGGGAATTCTCGATTGTGACCGGCTGGACCCCGATTTGGCGGGGAGTTTTGGCCCCGTTTACTCCGAGATGTTTATCAAGGGCTTCCGGGCGCTGGCCCCGGCGCTGGAATACCGGGTCTGGTCGGCGCTCGATGGCGAGCTGCCGGCCGACCTGAACGAATGCGATGCCTGGCTCATCACCGGCTCGCGCCACGATGCTTACAGCGATCTGCCCTGGATCCTGGCGCTGCGCGACTGGATCCGGCGCGCCCACGATCAGAACGTCAAACTGGCCGGGATCTGCTTCGGCCATCAGGTGATCGCCCAGGCACTGGGGGGGGAGGTGATGAAGTCCACCAAGGGCTGGGGGCTCGGCGTCTCCGTCCACCCCATGCAGGAGGCGAAGCCCTGGATGCAGCCTGGGCTGGACACGATCCGGATCCTGGCCAGCCACCAGGATCAGGTGGAGCAGCTGCCGCCGGGGGCGACCCTGCTGGCGGGCAACGACTTCTGCCCGAACTTCATGTTCCTGCAGGGGGATCACATAGTCGCGATTCAGGGCCACCCTGAGTTCTCGGTGGAGTACAACCGGGCGCTGATCGAGCGGCGACGGGATCGGCTGCCCGATGAGCACTACCAGAGCAGCCTCTCCTCCCTGGAGGGGGAGGTGGACTCGGCCACCATGATGCAGTGGCTGCTGCAGTTTCTCGGCATGCTGCCGGTCGGGCCCGCCGTGCGCTGAACCCCGTTTGTCATATAACCCCTGCAGATGCTAGATTTTGTAGCAAAATGAAGGATCAAGCGGTGATATGCCAAGTTCGGATGATACACTGGCCGCCATTTGTGGCGGCCTTGTCCATCCAATGACAGCCGCGCCAGCCTGTGAGGGTGAAGCCTTGAAACTACAGCAGTTGAAGTATCTGATCGCGGTGCGGGACCACAATCTCAATGTTTCCGTCGCTTCCGATGCGCTCTATACCAGCCAGCCTGGGGTGAGCAAGCAGATCGGCTTGCTGGAGAGCGAGCTGGGGGTGCGTATCTTCGAGCGCCGCGGCAAGCACCTGCATCGCATCACCCCGGTGGGCGAGGAGATCATCAGGTGTGCCGAGGCGATGCTCAACATCGAGGGCAAGATCAAGGCCATCTCCCGCGAGTACCTGGATCCGACCGTGGGCACGCTCAACATCCACACCACCCACACCATAGCGCGTTATCTGCTGCCCAAGAGCGTCACTTATTTCACCAAGAAGTACCCCAAGATCTCGTTCCATCTGCACCCGGTGATGTCGGCCAACAAGGAGCAGATCAGCAAGGGCTACTCCGATTTTTCCATCGTGGCCCACGAGATCGGCTTCGACAAGGAGCTGATCGCACTGCCCGCCTACCTCTGGACCCTGTCGCTGGTGGTGCCGCAGGATCACCCGCTGGCCAAGGTGAAGAAGCCGAGCCTGGAGCAGCTCTGTCAGTACCCCATCCTCAGCTACGAGAGTGGCGCCACCGGGCGTCAGGTGCAGGATCAGGTGTTCCAGGCCGCTGGCCTCACCCCCAACTACTACATGACGGTGATGGATGCCGGCGTCATCAAGCGCTACGTGGAGCTGGGCTTCGGCATCGGCATCATCTCATCCTTGGTGGCCGACGACACCGATGCCCCCGGCCTGGTGGCCATCAACCTGGAGTACCTGTTCGCGCCCTGCCCGGCCCAGCTCTGCTTCAGCAAGAGCATACTGTTGCAGAACTACATGTATGACTTCATCAGCTCCTTCTCGCCGCACCTCACCAAGGAGGTGATCCAGAACGTCATGCAGCAGCCGACCCAGGCGCGCATCGACGAGCTGATGACCGGGGTGGAACTACCCGTCTACTGACCCTCTCGCATCATCGGCCCCGGCCGATGATGCCGTCATGTCCTCCTGTCTTAGAGGTACCCATGTCCCGCATCCTGCTGCTCGCCAACCTCAACTGTGACCATGTGCTCTCCCTGGGCGAACCGCTGGTGGCGGGGGCCCGTCTGCAGTACCTGGATCAGGGGCGCAGGCTGGGGGGCGGCGCCGCCAACACCGGCATCGGCCTGGTGTGGGCGGGGCACGAGGTGCGCATCGCCTCGCGCATCGGGCTGGACGAGACCGGCGACTGGCTGCTGGAGCAGGCGGCGATCCATGGTCTGGATTGCAGCCAGGTGGAGCGCTTCGGTGGCGAGACCGGCGAGCTGCTGATCCTGGTGGACTCCACCGGCGAGCGCACCATCTTGCGCCGTCCCCGTCGCCCCGATCTGCCCGGTGACCTGCCGGTGGAGGGGGTGGATTGCCTCTACGTCAACTATCCCGGCACCGCCATCATAGGTTACATGCGCCAGATGCTCGGCAAGAGCTTCGTGGTGGCCCAGTACCCCAAGGGCGGCCAGGCCCGCCGTCCCTGCCATGTGCTGGTGGCCTCCCGCGCCGATCTGGCGGAGGTGGCCGATCCCTGGCTGCATGCCCGCGGCCTGGCGGGGGAGCAGCTGGAGTGGCTGGTGCTGACCGAGGGCAAGGCGGGGGCCGTGGCCATCCACGGCGAGGAGCAGATCCGGGTCGCGGCGCGGCCGGTGTCGGTGGTGGATACCACGGGGGCGGGGGATGCCTTCGCCGGTGGCCTCATCCACGGCCTGGCCCGTGGCATGGCGATCCAGGATGCCCTGCAGTGCGCGGTGGACTGGGGCGCCTTCGCGGTGGCGTCGGAGAGCTCCATCCCCTCCCAGGCCCTGAAAAACTGGCTGAGACTGCCCCACTGAAGCTGACGTTCCAACCCGATGCTCCCGTCTTTGACCCCGCGCCGGCCGGTGGGATTTAGTCGCCAGAAATGGCCGAAACCCCACCCCAAGCCGGCAAGTTTGCGATCAATCAAAGAAAGTGTCGATTTATGTACATCTTCGTCGACACCCGTCCGGGCTGCTCTTAACCTTGTCACTCCACGACTCGGCTCAAGATGCGGATCCTGTGCGGGCGCACGCACCATCCCCGTCCCTTGGCCCCTGGTTGTCGTCCTGATTTCTGGCTTGTAGTAAGAGGCAAGTGCGACCATGCAACTGACACGATTTACCGACTATGCCCTGCGGACCCTGACTTTTCTGGCAATCCAGCCGGGAGATCGCCTGTCGACCATCACCGAGGTGGCCGACACCTTCGCCATCTCCCGCAACCACGTGGTCAAGATAGTGCATCAGCTCGGCATCAAGGGTTACATCGAGACGATCCGTGGCAAGCACGGCGGCATCCGCCTCGGTCGCTCCGCGGTCTCCATCAACCTGCGCGACGTGGTGATGGACATGGAGCACGTGCTCTGTCCGGTGGACTGCAAACGCGAGAACTGCCGTCTCTCCGGCGGTTGCCGTATCCAGGGCATACTGCGCCGCGCCATGAATGCCTTCCTCGAGGTGCTGGGGGAATACACCCTGGCCGATGCGGTGCGGGATCCGACCCGGCTCTGCCACCTGCTGGGGATAGAGCAGGACAACGTCCTGGCCATGGCATAAGGCCGAGGCAGACCATGAGGGGCCCAAGGGCCCCTCTGTGCTTTCTGGCATTCGAGTCGGATGGTGTGGGCTAGGGTTGCGGGATCAGGGTGATGGCACCGTGCAGGCAGGCGAGGCCACAGGCACCGCAACCGTCACAGGCCGCCATGTTGACGCTCACCCCCTCGCTGCTGGCCTTGATCGCCTGCTGGGGGCAGGCATCCTCGCACAGCAGGCAGTAGAAGCCCTGGCGGGCCTGGCAGCTCGCCTCGATCCTGACCCGGGTCTGCACCTGGCGGCCGAGTCGCAGATCCAGCGCCCCCGTGGGGCAGGCTCTGGCGCAACTGCCGCAGTAGCTGCACTGGCCGCAGGCGAGATCCAGCACCGGAGTGCCGGCGATGGGGGTACCGTCGTATTCCGGCTGATCGGCCGGTTTGAGCAGGCCGTTGGGGCAGGCCTTGAAGCATTCACCGCAACGGTTGCAGAGGGCGAGGTATTGGGATTCCTCGATGGCCCAGGGCGGGCGTGCCTCATGGCAAGCCACGGCCGGTTTGGCGGGGCTTCCCAGTGCGTGCATCAACCAGCGACAGAAAAAGTGAGTCATGCCTACCCCGAATACCTATTAGGGGTTAATTTTAGCCAGATTTCCGCCGGCAAGCCAGAGAATAGCGTGGCGCAGGATCGCAAGCCGGGTTGGCCTTGTGTAAGCTAGGCAGATCTTTTTGCGTGGTCGAACATACACATGTGGTTATTTCTCTGGCGTGCCTCCCTGCTCTATGTCTTCCCGTTGCTGATGTGGGCCTATTGCCGCATCAAGGGTATCGAGTTCGCCGAGCTCGACACCGGGGTCAATAGCCACAAGTGGGTGGTGCTGGCCGCCTACCTCATCTATGTCCTGCTCTGGCTGCTGCTCAACCGCTACCTCGAACTCTTCCTGCGCCAGCGGAGTCGGCGATGATCCCGATGACGAGCTGGCTGCCTGCGTTGCTGGCGGGTCTGCTCGCCCTGGGCCTCGGCTGGCTGGTGGGCCGCCGCGCGGCCCGGGAGGAGATGCTGCTGACCGAGGAGCGCCATCAGGCGCTGCAGGACAGATTCGACGAGCTGCAGGACGAGAAGATGCTGGGCCAGCAGAAGCTGGAGCAGCAGCAGGCCCTGCTGCTCAAGCTCACCGCCCGCCTCAAGGATGCCGAAGCCACCCTGCGCAGCGAGCGCATCGCCAGCGCCGAGAAGCTGCAACTGCAACAGCAGGCGGAGGCCCGCCTCAGCCAGCAGTTCGAGAACCTCGCCAACCGTATCTTCGAGCAAAACTCCGGTAACTTCCGCGAACTGAACCAGAACAGCCTGGATCTGCTGCTGACACCGCTCAAGGAGCAGCTCGAGGGTTTCCGTCGCCAGGTGGGGGAGACCCACGCTCAGGAGACGGCCCAGCGCCACAGCCTCAAGTTCGAGCTGGAGCGCCTCGCCGAGCTCAATGCCCGCATGACCGAAGAGGCCGCGGCGCTCACCCGGGCCCTCAAGGGGGACAGCAAGCAGCAGGGCAACTGGGGTGAGGTGGTGCTGGCCCGTATCCTCTCCGAGTGCGGCCTGCGGGAGGGCCACGAGTACCACACCCAGGTCAACATCGAGGTGGACAAGGGCAAGCGCTATCAGCCCGACGTCATCGTCCACCTGCCGCAAGACAAGGACATCATCATAGACGCCAAGGTGTCGCTGACCGCGTACGAGCGCTGGTACAACAGCGACGACACGCTGGAGAAGGCGGTGGCGCTCAAGGAGCACGTTGCATCGGTGCGCAACCACATCCGCGAGCTGGGCCGCAAGGATTACCAGCAACTGCCCGGGGTGCGCACCCTGGACTATGTGCTGATGTTCGTGGCGGTGGAGCCGGCGTTTCTGACCGCGCTGGAGGCCGACCCCTCCCTGGTGCGCTACGGGCTGGATCACAACATCCTACTGGTCAGCCCCACCAACCTGATGGTGGCGCTGCGCACCATAGAAAACCTGTGGCGCTACGAGCGCCAGAACCAGAACTCGCGCCAGATCGCCGAGCGGGCCGGACGGCTGTACGAGAAGCTGCGGTTGTTCGTGGAGGAGATGCAGCAGATGGGGGGCAGCCTGCACAAGGCGCAGGAGAGCTACGACAAGGCGATGGGTCGGCTGGTCAACGGCCGCGGTAACCTGATCGCCCAGGCCGAGCGCTTTCGCGAGCTGGGGGTGGAGGTGACCAAGCCGCTGCCGGAGCCGCTAATCAACCGTGCGCTGGAGCGGGAAGACTCCGCCGACTGAGATGGTCGAAAGCAGATGGAAAGGGCAGCCCATGGGCTGCCCTTTTTGTCATCAGGATCCGCCGCTCCGGCCTTACTGCCGCCAGAAGGAGGGGAAGAAGATCACCGCGACGGTCAGGATCTCGAGTCGACCCAGCAGCATGCCGAAGGAGAGGATCCACTTGGCCGCATCCGGCAGGGTGGCGAAGTTGGTGCTGGGTCCTATGATGGGGCCCATGCCGGGACCCACGTTGGCCACCGCCGTGATGGAGCCGGAGATGGCGGTCAGCGGATCCAGGCCGATGGCGGCGAGCAGGGCGGCGATCAGCAAGATGATGGCGAAATAGGCCAGCACGAAGGAGATCATGGAGCGGATGATGGCGTCGTTGACCGGGCGGCCGTTGTACTTCTGGGGGAAGACGGCGGAGGGGTGCATCAGCTGGCGCATCTGCTTCTTGAACAGGGCGAAGGCCACCTGCACCCGGAAGATCTTGAGCCCCCCGGCGGTGGAGCCGGAGCAGGCGCCGAGCGCCAGCAAAATGATGAAGATGATGCTGGTGAGCGGCCCCCAGGTGCCGAAGTCACCGAGGCCGAAGCCGGTGGTGGTCAGCACAGAGACTATGTTGAAGCTGCTGATGCGCAGGGCATCCATGAAGCCGTAAATATCCCTGACCCAGAGATAGAAGGTGACGATGACGGTCACCCAGACCACCAGCCAGAAGAAGCCCTGTACCTGGGCATCCTTGAGCAGGCTGTTGTCGCGACGGTTCAGGCTCTGGATGTAGAGCAGGAAGGGCAGGCCGCCGAGGAACATGAACAGGGTACCGATCCAGTGCGCCGAGTTGGAGAAGTGGGACATGGACTGATCCGAGGTGGAGTAGCCGCCGGTGCTCAGCGTCGTCATGGAGTGGTTGACCGCCTCGAACAGCGTCATGCCGCTCACCCAGTAGGCGAGGAAGCAGAGCATGGAGAGCACCAGGTAGACCACCACTATGTTGTTGGCCACCGTCTTGGCGCGCGGTGCGCTCTTGTCAGACCAATCCGAGCTCTCGGTCTGGAACAGCTTCATGCCGCCCACGTTGAGGTAGGGCAGCACGGCTACCGCCATCACGATGAAGCCAACACCGCCGAGCCACTGCAGGATGGAGCGCCACAGCAAGATGCTGTGGGCCATGCCGTCCAGCCCGGACAGCACTGTGGAACCCGTGGTGGTGACACCGGACATGGTCTCGAAGTAGGCGTCGGTGAAGTCGATGTGGTTGATGAAGAAGAAGGGCAGGGCGCCGAAGATGCAGGCCACCACCCAGACCGAGGTGGTGAGCAGGAACATCTCCCGCACCCCGAGGTGAAATTCCGCCTTGCGCCCGTAGTGCAGGCAGAGCAGGGCGGCGCCGTGGGTGATCAGCACGGACTTGAGAAATTCGACGAAGCCCTCGGAACCGGTGAGCAGCGCCAGCAGGGTGGGCAACCACATGAACAGGGCCAGCTTGGAGAGCACCAGCCCGAGGGTGAAGACGATGGGACGCAGCTTGATCATCGGAGATAACCTGGTCGTTGATTAACAAAAGACCCGGACGATTCCTTGGGGAAAGATCCGGGTCTGGGTGCTGTCGCCTGATGCATGGGCAGGTTACAGGAAGAAGGGACTTGGCTGGAACAGACGTTCCACTTCCGGAATGTACTTCTTGTCCACCAGGAACATCACCACGTGGTCATCCTGCTGGATCTGGGTGCGATCGTGGGCGATCAGCACCTCGTCGCCGCGCACCACTGCGCCTATGGTGGTGCCCGGCGGCAGCTTGAGCTCGCCCACCGTCTTGCCCACCACCTTGGAGGTGTTCTCGTCACCGTGGGCTATGGCCTCGATGGCCTCGGCCGCGCCGCGGCGCAGGCTGTAGACGTTGGCGATATCCGCCCGGCGCACGTGGGTCAGCAGGGCCGAGATGGTGGCCTGCTGGGGCGAGATGGCGATGTCGATGGAGCCGCCCTGCACCAGATCCACGTAGGCGCTGCGCTGGATCAGCACCATGGTCTTCTTGGCGCCCATCTTCTTGGCGAGCAGGGCCGACATGATGTTGGACTCGTCCTCGTTGGTCACCGCGATGAAGACGTCGATCTGATCGATGTGCTCCTCCGCCAGCAGCTCCTGATCCGCCGCGTCGCCGCAGAAGACGATGGTGTTCTCCAGCAGCTCCGACAGCTGTTCCGCCCGCTTCTGGTTGCGCTCGATCAGCTTGACGCTGTAGCGCTTCTCCAGCTGGCGGGCGAGGCCGGCACCTATGTTGCCACCCCCGACTATCATGATGCGGCGATAGGGGCTCTCGAGCCGCTGCAGCTCCGACATCACGGCGCGGATATGGCCGGCGGCGGCGACGAAGAACACCTCGTCATCCGCCTCTATGATAGTGGTGCCCTGGGGGCGGATGGAGCGGCCCTGACGGAAGATGGCGGCCACTCGGGTCTCGATGTTGGGCATGTGATCCCGCAGGGTGGATAGCGCATTGCCCACCAGGGGGCCGCCGTAGTAGGCCTTGACCGCCACCAGCCCCACCTTGCCGCCGGCGAAGTCCACCACCTGCAGCGCACCCGGGTATTCGATCAACCGGCGTACGTAGTCGGTTACCAGCTGCTCGGGGGCGATCAGGTGATCCACCGGCACGGATTCCGGCAGGAACAGCCGATCCCGCTCCACCAGATAGGCCGGGGAGCGAATGCGCGCCACCTTGTTCGGGGTGTTGAACAGGGAGTAGGCCACCTGGCAGGCGATCATGTTGGTCTCGTCGCTGTTGGTGACCGCCACCAGCATGTCGGCATCCTGGGCGCCCGCTTCGCGCAGCACCCTGGGGTGGGCGCCGTGACCGTTCACCACCCGCAGATCGAACTTGTCCTGCAGCTCCCGCAGACGGTCGCTGTCGGTATCGACTATGGTGATGTCGTTGTTTTCACCCGCGAGGTTCTCGGCTAGCGTGCCGCCGACCTGACCCGCGCCCAGAATGATGATTTTCATAGGGAAATCTTACCCAAGGTTGTTCCGTTACTGAGGTGGCCAGCCAGTCTGATGCCCGAAATGCGGATCTTCATAGGGAAATCTTACTCACGCTGTTGCTTCGAAGAGAGGGCGCCAGCCCGCTGGAGGGCGCCCGAATACAGCCTCGACAGTTGCCGCTTACTGCTTGATCAGCTTGGCATAATAGAAGCCGTCCATCTCGGCCTCGCCCGGCAGGAACTGGCGACCCGGACAAGCCGGGGTGTCCTGCTCGTGCAGGGGCACCAGCCTGGCGTCCCTGGTGTCGGCCAGGAAGGCACGGATCTGGTCGCGGTTCTCTTCCGGCAGCACCGAGCAGGTGGCGTAGAGCAGGGTGCCGCCGCTCTTCAGCTTGGCCCAGAGGGCGTTGAGGATGCGGCGCTGCAGCTCGGCCAGCTCGCGGATGTCCTGATCCCGGCGCAACCACTTGATGTCGGGGTGACGGCGGATGACGCCGGTGGCGGAGCAGGGGGCATCGAGCAGGATGCGATCGAACTGACCCTGTGGCCACCACTGGTCCGGCGTACTGGCATCGCCATGGATCACCCGGGCCTGGAGGCCGATGCGATCCAGGTTCTCCTGCACCCGCTTGAGGCGGTTCTCGTCCGCATCGACCGCGATGACGCCGGCGAGGGCGGGTTGCAACTCCAGCAGGTGAGCCGTCTTGCCACCGGGGGCGGCGCAGGCATCCAGCACCCACTCACCCGGTTGCGGGTCGAGCAGGCGGGCGGCCTGCTGGGCGGCACCGTCCTGTACCGAGCAGTCGCCCTGCTCGAAGCCGGGCAGTTTGGTCACGTCGCAGGGGCGCACCAGCAGGATGCAGTCGTCCCCTTCCTCACCGGCCATCGCATTGATGCCGACCTCGGCCATGCGGGCCAGCATCTGCTCGCGGCTCTGGCGCTGGCCGTTGTTGCGGATCCACATGGGGGGGCGCTGGTTGTTGGCCTCCATGATGAATTCCCAATCCTCGGGATAGGCCTGACGCAGCCGCTTGGTGAGCCACTCTGGGTGGCCGAGCCGGATGCTGGGGATGCGGTCGATGCGCAGCAGTATGACTTCGGCGCTGCGCTGGAAGTTACGCAGCACGCCGTTGATCAGGCCGCGCAGGGAGGTGCCCTTGAGCAGCTTGACGGCGTTGACGGTCTCGGCCACCGCAGCGTGGGCCGGAATGCGGGTGTAGATGAGCTGATAGAGACCGACCAGGATCAGATAGTGGAAGATGCGGCTCTTGTTCTTGAGCGGCTTGTCCATCATCTCGCTCACCGCCGCGTCGAGGCGGGGCAGCCAGCGCAGGGTGCCATAGCAGAGTTCTTGCAGGAGGGCGCGGTCGCGAGGCGCCACCTTCTCCTGGGCAGCAGGCAGAACAGCGGAGAGGGATTGGCCCTGATCCAGCACCTGTTGAATAACGAGAGCGGCCTGTGCACGTGTTTTCATAGAGTTACCTTAGATGCGCAAGTCGGGGCCCGGGCCCCGCTTGTTTCAATTCAATTCAATTCAATTCAATTGCGTGCCGGGTGCAAACCAGTCGCGGCGAGAGTTGAGCAGATCCGAGACGGACATGGCCTTCTTGCCAGGCGGTTGCAGGGTCAGCAGGCGCAGCACGCCCTTGCCGGTGGCGACGTCGATCCCCTGCTTGTCGGCCTTGAGCAGAGTACCGGCCGCCTGGCCATGTTCCTGCTCGAGCACCTCGGCCTGCCAGACCTTGATGGTCTGCTCCGCCACCTCGAACCAGCTGATGGGCCAGGGATTGAAGGCGCGAATGCAGCGCTCGATGGCGACGGCCTCCATGGACCAGTCGATGCGCGCCTCTTCCTTGGAGAGCTTCTGGGCGTAGTTGGCCAGGGCATCGTCCTGCGCCTCGGCGGCGGTATCACCGGCGGCCATGGCGTTGAGGGTTTCGACCAGCGCCTGCGGTCCCAGCTCGGCCAGCTTGTCATAGAGGCTGGCAGAGGTCTCATCAAAGGCGATGGGGCAGCTCACCTTGCGGATCATGGCGCCGGTATCCAGCCCCACATCCATCTGCATGATGGTCACGCCGGTTTCGACATCGCCCGCCCAGATGGCGCGCTGGATAGGTGCGGCACCGCGCCAGCGTGGCAGCAGGGAGCCGTGCACGTTCAGGCAACCCAGCCGCGGGGTGTCGAGCACCGCCTTGGGCAGGATCAGGCCGTAGGCCACCACCACCATGAGATCGGCGCCGAGGGCGGCCAGCTCGGCCTGTGCGGCTTCGTTGCGCAGGGACGCGGGTTGGTAGACCGGCAGATTGTGGGCGAGGGCCAGCTCCTTGACCGGGCTGGCGCTGAGCTTCTGACCACGGCCCGCCGGCTTGTCGGGCTGGGTATAGACGGCGACGACCTCGTGGTCGGAAGACAACAACGCCGCCAGGTGACGGGCGGCGAAGTCGGGAGTACCGGCAAAAATCAGTTTCAGCTTATTCAATGGGGCAGATCCTCAGAGGGCTTTGCGATCTTCACGAGCCATCTTTTCCAGCTTCTGACGGATGCGCTGGCGCTTGAGCGGGGACAAGTAATCCACAAACAGCTTGCCGACCAGATGATCCATCTCATGCTGTATGCAGATAGCGAGCAGATCGTCCGCTTCCAGCTCGAACGGCTTGCCGTGGCGATCCAGTGCCCGCACCTTGACCCACTCGGCGCGCGGCACCAGAGCGCGGCTGCCGGGGACGGAGAGGCAACCCTCTTCGATGCCGGTGCTACCCGACTGCTCGAGGATCTCCGGGTTGATCAGCACCAGCTGATCTTCACGGTCTTCAGAGACGTCGATGACGATGATGCGCTGATGAATGTCGACCTGAGTCGCGGCCAGGCCTATGCCTTCCTCCGCGTACATGGTTTCGAACATATCATCTACAATCTGTTGTAACTCGGGTGTAATGGTCTCGACAGGGGCTGCGACGGTACGCAGGCGCTCATCGGGGAAACGCAATACATCTAGAATGGCCATAGTTTTTTCTTTAGTTTCATATAAACGCAGTCAATATTGACGTAATTCTAGTCATTTACGTCGACAAAAAACAGCAACACTTTGCGTGCAGAAGTAACAGGGAGTGTTATGCATCTGAAGCAAATCATCCTCGCCTCTCTGGCGACAGCCTTGGCCGGTGGTGCCATGGCCGACCAGCTGACGCTAAAACCCGGTTATCCAGACAGCTATGTCGTCCAGAAGGGGGATACCCTCTGGGACATCTCGGGCCAATACCTGGCCGAGCCCTGGCTCTGGCCACGCCTCTGGAACATCAATCCCCAGATTGCCAATCCGCACTGGATCTACCCCGGTGACGTGTTGCAACTGAGCTGGGTCAATGGCGAGCCTCGCCTCGGCAAGGCCAGCCAGGGCGGCAAACAGGTCATTCACTTGTCTCCCAAGAACCGCTACGAGAACAAGGCCAGCCCGATCCCGACCCTGCCACTCAGCGAGATAGGTCCCTTCCTGCAGACCGACCACATTCTGGCCGACAGCCAGCAGGTCAAGGACCTGCCCTATGTGCTCGGCAATAACGAGAAGCACGTCGGCATGCTGGAGGGGGATACCCTCTATGTGCGGGGTTCGCTGACCCCGGGCCAGGACTACGGGGTTTATCACCCGGGCGTGACCTACAAGGACAGGCAGACCGGGGAGCAGCTCGGTCAGGAGGCCGTTTTCGTCGGCACGGTGCGGGCGGAGGAGCGGCTGGCCAACGACAGCACCAGAGTCACGCTGACACACAACAGGCGCGAGGTGTATCAGGGGGACAAGATCATCCCGCTACCGCCACAGGAGAGTCTCTCCGCCGTATTCATGCCGAAGGCGGCGCCAACCATCTCCCCCGGCTATGTGGTCGAACTGCCGAGCAAGGCGCGCGGCGGCGGCAAGTTTGATGTGGTGCTCATCAACAAGGGGCTGCGGGATCGGGTCGCCCCCGGCGATGTGCTCGAGATCCAGCGCCCGGGCGCCGAGATGGTGGACAGGGATGGCAAGGTCTCATACCGCGAATATGCCTCAGTGTATAACAAGGCCTTCTACTCGGCGGGCAAGTCAGCTCTGCCATCTGAGGCCGTCGCCAGGGTCATGCTATTCAAGGTCTACGACAAGCTGAGTTATGGCCTCATCCTGCAGAGTCAGGAGATGGTCAGCTCGGGCTACCAGGTCACCAACTTCTGACGTGTCGCCTCCACTCGAACGGCTCGCACTGTGGCTGACGCTGGATGCGGTGACTGGCATAGGTCCTGTCACCGCATCTCGCCTGCTGGCCCACTTCGAGGGGGATATCGCCGCCCTGTTTGCCTGCGACGATGCCAGGCTTCGGGAGATGGGCCTCAGCGAGGCCCAGATCCGCCAACTCAGGTGGCCACTGCCCGAGGTAGAGCAAGGGCTGCTCTGGGCGAGCAGGCCGGGTCAGCATCTCATCTGTCCAGATACCCCCAGTTATCCCTCCCTGTTAAAAGAGATCCCCGCCGCGCCGCTGCTGCTCTATTGCCGTGGCGCGCTGGAGGCGCTGGCGCTGCCCCAGTTGGCAATGGTGGGCACGCGCCATCCCACTTATGCCGGCAAGGACAACGCGGCTCGGCTGTGCGCCGAGCTGGTGGAATGCGGCCTGGCGATCACCTCGGGGCTGGCGCTCGGCATCGATGGCGTCTGTCATCAGCAGGCGTTGACGGCCGGGGGCGTGACGCTGGCGGTGTTGGGCTCTGGTCTCGATTGCCTCTATCCGAAGCGTCATCAGGGGTTGGCCATGCAAATCCTGGAACGCGGCGGCCTGCTGATCTCCGAGCTGGCGCCGGACAAAGGGCCACTCGCCGAGCACTTCCCCCGTCGCAATCGCATCATCAGCGGGCTCTCCCTCGGTACCCTGGTGGTGGAGGCGGCCGAACAGAGTGGCTCCCTCATCACGGCCCGTTACGCCTTGGAACAGGGGCGCGAGGTGTTCGCCGTACCCGGCGCCCCGCAGAATGTGCAGGCATTGGGCTGCAACAGGCTGATCCAGCAGGGGGCCAAACTGGTCTTGACTGCGGCCGATGTCATGGAGGAACTGCCCGCCTTGGTGCCGCTGGCGAGACCGGCGAGTCATTCACCCGAGCCTTCGCATAATAGCGAATTGCCTTATGCCGATTTGTTGGATAACGTAGATTATGAAGCCACGAGCGTGGATACCGTTGCCGAGCGGTCCCGGCTTCCTGTCGAACTGGTGTTGGGCAGGTTGGTAGAGCTGGAGCTGGCCGGTGCAGTGATGGCGGTAGCCGGTGGATACGTCAGAACGAGGAGGGCGAATCATGTTTGATGTATTGATGTACCTTTTCGAGACCTACATCCACAGCGATGCTGATGTGATGGTAGAGCAGGATGAACTCACCGACGAACTGAGCCGAGCCGGTTTCAATCAGGACGAGATCGAGAAGGCGCTCAACTGGCTGGAAAGGCTGGCCAATCTACATGACAGCGAACGGGAGGTGTATGTCTCCGCCAGCGCACAAGGCTCGATGCGGATCTATGCCCCGCAAGAGCTGGCCCGCCTCAGCACCGAATGCCGTGGCTTCCTGCTGTTCCTGGAACAGGCCCAGGTGCTGAATGCCGAAACCCGCGAGATCTGCATCGAGCGTCTGCTCGAGCTGGACAAGCCGGATATCGAGCTGGACGATTTGAAGTGGGTCGTCATGATGGTGCTGTTCAACGTACCGGGCAGTGAAAATGCCTACCAGCAGATGGAAGAGCTGGTGTTTGATGAGTCAGACGGTGTCATTCACTGACAGTCCGGTGCCGCGCTGGTAGAATTCAGGCCATCTGGATTTCAAGGCGCGGCCCATGTCAAAAATCGATCATCACCTCTTTTCTGCCCACGAGAACGCGTTCGAGCGAGAGCCTTGCCCGCAGTGTGGTGCCGAGCTGGTGATCCGCCAGGGCAAGCATGGCCTCTTTCTGGGCTGCTCCGCCTATCCCGCCTGTGACTACATCCGTTCCCTGACACCGTCCGGCCGCGACATTGAAAAGGTGCTGGAAGGTTCCGCCTGCCCGGATTGTGGTCAGCCGCTGGCGATCAAGAAGGGGCGTTACGGCCTGTTCGTCGGTTGCACCCAGTATCCGGCCTGTCAGCACATCGAATCCTTGCAGGAAAGCGACGACACCCAGATCCTCTGTCCCGAGTGTGGCAAGGGTCATCTGGTGAGCCGCACCTCCCGCTACGGCAAGCAGTTCTACTCCTGCGACGGCTATCCCCATTGTAAATATGTGGTTAACGACAAGCCGATCCCCATGCCTTGTCCCGAATGTGGCTGGGGCATCATGGTGGAGAAGAAAGTGAGGGGAAATCTGAGGTGGATCTGCCCGCAAAAGAAATGCGGCCATCAGAGTGAGCAGGTATAATCCCGCCGCCGTAACCAAATTGAAACGTTTTCGGCGAACTTCAACCCCCCACTTGGAGTAAGGAAATTCCCACCATGAATAAACCCTTTGTTGCCGTATTGATGGGCTCTGATTCTGATTTTCCCGTGATGCAATCCACCCTTGAAGTCCTCAAGTCGTTTGATATCACAGTGGAAGTGAAGGTCACCTCCGCGCACCGTACCCCGGCCGCTACCCATCAGTATGTCACCGATGCCGAAACCCGTGGTTGCAAGGTCTTCATCTGCGCCGCCGGGCTGGCCGCCCACCTGGCTGGTGCCGTGGCCGGCATCACCACCCGTCCCGTGATCGGGGTGCCCATCGATGGTGGCCCGCTCAAGGGGCTGGATGCATTGCTCTCCACCGTGCAGATGCCGGGTGGCGTGCCGGTGGCGACAGTGGCGATCGGCAAGGCCGGCGCCAAGAACGCCGGTTATCTGGCTGCCCAGATGTTGGCCGTGGCCGATGACGCCCTGGCAGTCAAGGTACGCGCCGAGCGCCAGAAGAATGCCGAAGAGGTGATGGCCAAGGATGCCGCCCTGCAGGCTCAACTGCTCAAGTAAGCGATGAGGCGGCAGCCAGCCTGACGGGTCGTATTTTTTCTGCGTTCCAGGGAAAATGAATCTGAACAAGCGGTTGCCGCTCTAGCAGACTCAATGTCAATCAGTGATGAGGCGGTAGCTCGGCTACCGCATTTTTTCTATGCCAAACGAATTTGAACAAGCGATTGCCGCCCTCCGCGATGACGGGGTGATCGCCTACGCGACCGAGGCTGTGTTCGGCCTGGGTTGTGATCCCGATTCCGAGTCGGCCGTGCAGCGTCTGCTGGCCATCAAGCAGCGTCCGGTGGAGAAGGGGCTGATCCTGATTGCCGCCGATCTGGCGCAGTTGCAGGATTACATCGATCTGAGCCAGCTCAGTGCCGATCAGCTTGCCCGAGTACAGACTAGCTGGCCGGGTCCCTTCACCTGGATCATGCCCGCCCGTGCCACGACGCCTGCTTGGCTCACCGGCCAGTTCGATACCCTGGCGGTTCGAGTGACGGCGCATCCTCAGGTGCAGGCGCTGTGCCGCGCCTTCGGCAAGCCGCTGGTGTCGACCAGCGCCAATCTGACCGGTGAAGCGCCCGCTCGCTGCGTCGCCGACATAGGCGCGCCGCTGGCGCACCTGCTGGCCTATATCCTGCCAGGCGAAGTGGGTGAACAGGCTAATCCGTCCGAGATCAAGGACGCCAGAACCGGCGCTGTCATTCGCCCCTCTTGAGGGCATATCTTCTTTGCCAGGCCGCGAGCGGCCTCTGACTTTGGCAGCGACACCATAATAAGACGGGCGGGACAGGATCCCGCCCGACTGGAGACGAGATGAGCAAACCGGACGTGGCCCAGATCAAGGCCTTCCTACTGCAGCTGCAGGACGAGATCTGCCAGGGCCTGGAGCAGGCCGATGGGGAAGGGCGCTTCGTGGAAGACGCCTGGACCCGTGAGGGTGGTGGTGGTGGCCGTACCCGGGTGCTGCGCCAGGGCGCCGTGATTGAGCAGGGGGGCGTCAACTTCTCCCACGTTTATGGTGATGCCATGCCGGCCTCGGCGACCGCCCATAGGCCGGAGCTGGCGGGGCGCAGATTCGAGGCCATGGGGGTCTCGCTGGTGATCCACCCCCACAATCCCTATGTGCCGACCAGCCATGCCAACGTCCGCTTCTTCATCGCCGAGAAAGAGGGTGAAGAGCCCATCTGGTGGTTCGGCGGTGGCTTCGATCTGACACCGTTTTACCCCTTTGCCGAGGATGTGCTGCACTGGCATCAGGTGTCGCACGATCTCTGCCAGCCCTTTGGTGAGGAGATCTACCCCGAGTTCAAGGGGTGGTGCGATCGTTACTTCTTCCTCAAGCACCGCAATGAGACTCGTGGTGTCGGCGGCCTCTTCTTCGACGATCTGAATCGCTGGCCGTTTGACGACTGTTTCGCCTTTATGCGGGCGGTGGGCAGAGGTTACCTCGATGCCTATCTGCCGATCATCGCGCGGCGCAAGGCGCTGCCCTATGGGGAGCGGGAGCGGGAGTTCCAGCTCTATCGGCGCGGTCGTTACGTGGAGTTCAACCTGGTCTACGACCGGGGCACCCTGTTCGGGTTGCAGACCGGTGGCCGCACCGAGTCGATCCTGATGTCGATGCCGCCGCTGGCGCGCTGGGAGTACGATTGGCAACCCGAGCCCGGTAGTCAGGAGGCATTGCTCTACAGCGACTACCTCACCCCCAGAAACTGGTTGTGAGAAGAAGGGCCCAAGGGCCCTTTTTCGTGGCCGAGATTCGGCTTGTCCCCCGGGGGGAAAACCCGTTAAATCGGGAGACCGCCCTTCGATGGATATATTTGATGGATCGTTATCTGGTTTTTGGCCACCCGGTGCGCCACAGCAAGTCTCCCTTCATCCACACCCTGTTTGCCAGGCAGACCCAGCAGGCGCTGGAATATGGCCTGGCCGAGCCCGCAGTCGATGATTTTGCGGTCAGCCTGCAGACCTTCTTCGCCGAGGGGGGCAAGGGTTGCAACGTGACAGTGCCCTTCAAGGAGCAGGCATTCTCCCTGGTCGCTCGACTGAGCCCACGGGCCCAGCGGGCCGGGGCGGTCAACACCATCAAGCTGACCGACGACGGGGTGCTGCTTGGGGACAATACCGATGGTGCAGGCTTGGTGGCGGATCTCAAGGCCCATGGGGTGAATCTGGCCGGTAGCCGGATCTTGCTGCTCGGGGCGGGTGGTGCCGCCCGAGGGGCGCTGGCGCCCCTGCTGGCCGAGCGACCGAGCGAGCTGGTGATTGCCAACCGTACCCACGCCAAGGCCGAGCAACTGGCCACCGAATTCCAGGATCTGGGGGCGGTGATGGCCCAGGCCTATGAACAGCTGAGTGGCTCGTTCGATCTCATCATTAACTCCACCTCCGCCAGCCTGCAGGGGGACCTCCCCCCCCTGCCGCCGGCCATGATCCACGGCGGTGTCGCCATCTACGACATGATGTACGGTGCGGCGGATACCGCCTTCATTCACTGGGCCAAGCAACATGGCGCCCTGCACACAATGGATGGGCTGGGCATGCTGGTGGAGCAGGCGGCCGAGGCGTTCACCGTGTGGCGCGGCATCCGGCCGGGGACCAAGCAGGTATTGAGGGAACTCAAGCGTAATCTGGGGATACTGTGAGTCAGGCTCAGTGTCTCGAGGGATGAGGCTGGGGTTCGATGAGCGGCATGTGGATTTTCTGGTCAGACTGATGGGAGCTTTCCCGATGGTGGTATCGGTTGGAAAAGCTGGCTGACCTGCCTATCAGTCGGGCAGAAGCCAGGCAGACGATATTTTGATGGCCTTCGAGCATGCAACGGATGAACTAAAAACACATTAATAACAACGTACTACGACGAATGCTTTAATGTGCCCGCAAGATTTTCAAGTTTTTTTTCAATACAGCGGAACTTGAGTGAAATGGCGCTGACTAACTAGATAGTTGAGGAAGTGCTAGCTAGTCACCTTTATAACTCCCCGGTATTCGTACTGGGGATTTTTTTATCTATATGAAAAATAAAGTGAATTCTCTTATACGTTTTTTATGAAACTAAATTACATAAATTACTTTCACTTTTTGCTGCTTTGCTGTACAGTTCTCGATGTAGGGTACAGAGGTAAGATGTTCTATCTTTCAGACCTTTTATTTCACGTAATTGAATGTGGCTGAATAGCAGCCCCGATGAGTCATCGTCGGGGTGTTTTTTTATGCGCCTTATTTAGAGCAAAAGCTTTAATTTGATCGATTTTTTGCTAGAATGAGATGTTTCTTGAGGAAAACCAATCGTCTTTGTTCTCGAGAATTAGCTTTTTCCCAATTTTTTGAACTCATTGCTTCAGGCCAGACCGCAGATAGCGGGACTGGCCTCATTTTTGTCCCTTTTCCTCCCATTGTTGTAATAAATTTTCATTTTCGTTCTTGAAGTGCCTTCGGCATGATCTCTGTCGCTGGAATAATGAAAACGCTATCAGGGCTATTGAAAGTTAATTCTCTAGGCGGTCGAACTTATTATCTGCCTGATATTAAATGATTTGTTGTTTATTGCTGGTCGGAATGACCGTTATCGGGGTGAGGAGGGATCTGCGAGGGGTGGCTTGAAAGTCTTTCAATCAATCAGCGGAGGGCCAACTCCGCTCATTGCAGCAAGATGAGGAGTAACTTACTCCTCGATCTGGTGATCTTCGTCGATGTCTACCGGAGCGATCTCGGCATTGGACAGATACCAGCCGCTCAGGGTTTGAGCCAGCTTCTCGACGCCTATGTTGTTGAGGGAAGAGAAAGCCTCGACCTGGATCTGCGGACCCAGTTCGGCCACGGCCTGGCGTACCTTGATCACCTGATTGTTACGGGGACCCGGGCTCAACTTGTCGGCCTTGGTCAGCAGCAGTATGACCGGCAGCTCACGGTGTGAGCTCCACTCCAGCATGTTCATGTCAGTTTCTTTGAGCGGGTGGCGGATATCCATCAGGATCACCAGCCCTTTCAAGGACTCGCGGCGCTGCAGGTATTCTGCCAGCGACTTTTGCCACTTGAGCTTCATTTCCAGCGGTACCTGGGCATAACCATAGCCAGGCAGGTCGACCAAACGCTTGCCCGGTTCCAGCTCGAACAGGTTGATCAGCTGGGTACGGCCCGGGGTCTTACTGGTCCGTGCCAGGTTCTTGTGTTTGGTTAAGGTATTCAATGCAGATGACTTACCGGCGTTGGAACGGCCGGCAAACGCAATCTCGACACCCCCATCATTTGGCAGGTGGCGGATGTCGGGTGCGCTGGTCACAAAATGCACCTTATTGAAATTTAGAGTTTGTGTATCCAACGTAAATTCCCCATAGAGATAGAGGGTTATAGAGTTACTTTTATGTGAAATCGTGTAAAATAGCGTCGCTTAAACGCGTTTATTTTAACATGCCTTCAGCGGCATGGGATCTGGAAGCCTAATAACGAGAAGTTGGAACGCCATGAAGAACCTAGTCATTACTCTTGCTCTGATGGTTGGCGTAACGGGGATGGCACAAGCCAAGGGCGATGCCGCTGCGGGACAAACCAAGGCTGCCGTGTGTGCGGCTTGTCATGGACCGGACGGTAACAGCCCAGTCGATATGTATCCCAAGATTGCTGGTCAGCACGCATCATATATCAAAAAACAATTAGTTGAACTGAAGGCTGCTGCTTCTGGCCAAACTGGCCGGGTTGCACCCATCATGGGACCCATGGCGTTGCCCCTGTCCGATCAGGATATGGACGACCTGGCCGCCTACTATGCCACCCAGAAGGTCACCCCGGTCGCGGTGCCGGATGACGTTGTCGCGGCAGGCAAGGCGCTCTACATGGGAGGAGACATGAGTCGTGGTCTGGCGGCTTGCACTGCTTGCCACGGACCGCGTGGCTCCGGTGTCGAACAGGCCAAGTATCCCAGCCTGTCAGGCCAGCATCCCGCCTACATCAAGGCCCAGCTTACCGCTTTCCGTGCGGCGGCCCGTGAGAACGATCCGAACGGCATGATGCGGGACGTGGCCAAGAAGCTGACGGATCAGGATATCGAGGCGCTGTCCAAATACGTGGGCGGTCTGCACTGATAGCACCTGCGGTTTATCTTATTGAAAAGAACGGGGAACCATTGGTTTCCCGTTTATTTTTGACCTTTAAAACTATTTACTCTAAATGGCCTGCATTGTTGTAAGAGATCTCCCATTTCCAAGCCTGGTCCGGGCTGAAACTAGTCATGGCTTTCATTATAGAAACTATAATTTTCAATATGTTGAATTAAAACTGAAGATTTATGTTCGTTTGAAAACATTCTGAGTGGATTGAGCCTTTTTGCCAAGTTGCTACAGTGGGTGCATGGAGTGGCCCAGCGAGCGGATTCAGGTTCGGGAAGGCGAGACAGGGAGTCGGCTCGGCGCAAGTGATGAGCAACGGATTGAAAGACCAGGATGGTGACCGCTCGGGACGAGCGGGGCTGCGGGAGGCAACCACCCCGAATGGATGGCAGGACGTCATCGGGACGGGTCAGGCAAGCACACGCACATTCAGGATTGACCAACAAGGGTCAGGAAGACCCCAAGATATGATGCGCAGAGGTACGCCAAGGGAAAAGGCGATTCGCAGCCAGGGAATGGGACTCGCATAAGCATATCAAGGCAGCTTCGGCTGCCTTTTTTCTGTTGAGTCATTAACCCGCCCAGCCATTCTGTGTCAAAATACCAGCAACATGCCCAGAGGATGCCGATCCTGCGGTGTTCAGCGGCCAAATATGGCCGAATTGGTGCGGGATCCCACTCTTGTTCCAGATTTACTGTTCCCCGCCTCAGCATCCTCCCCGGACGAGATCCTCCCGGGCGCGGGCTTCAATCCAGATATTTCTCGGAGTCATTCATGTCGGCCAAACAACCCACCCGCAAGCCTACCGGCAAGCGCAAAGAATCAGATGCCAGTGCCATAGAAGGCCGTGAGCGCAAACGCGCCGCCAAGCGCAAGGGCTTGAAGGCAGGCTCCCGCCAGCAGGCAGAGCAGTCCAACAAGAGCGGTAGTGGCAAGCAGGCCAAGGATCCGCGCATCGGCTCTCGCAAGCCGGTCGTGCTGATCGTGGAAGAGAAGAAAACCAAACCGGTTGCACCCAAGCCGCTGAAAGAGAAGGCGCTGCTGATGACGCCGGAGCAGGAACTTGCCGCCATCGAGAACGATGATCGCCTGAACGACCTGCTGGATCGGCTGGATACCGGCGAGACCCTGGACGCGGCCGAGCAGGCTTGGGTCGACCAGCGCGTCGATCGTTATCAGGAGCTGATGGATGAACTCGGCATCATCGACACCGATGAAGACGAAGACGACGATGGCTCCTTTGACGAAGAGTATGACGAGCCGAGCCAGCCTGCCTCCGAAGAGGAGCTGTGGGATCGCTTCAGCAAGGTCGACTATCAGCCAGAACCCAAGCCAGAGCCGAAGAAAAAGTGATGAGTGGATGGATGCTGGCCGCCCTGTTGGGTGGCCTGATCTTGCTGGGGCTGGCAGTCTACGCCGGTACCCTGCTGGCCCGCCTCAAGCGCCAGCGCGACATGCAGCTGCGTGCCATCGCGGCCCGCAATGAACGTATCCTCGACAGCGTCAGGGTCATCGCCCATGCGGTGCGGGATGGTCAGTGCGACTATTCCGAGGGGGCCATCCGGCTGACCAACCTGCTGGATGCCTTGCAGATCCCGGGCGGGCGTGCCTTTGCCAGCGAGTTTCCCGGCCTGTACGACCTCTATGAGAAGGTGAAGGAGATGCCGACTCACGAGGCGAGGCGGACGCTCAAGCGCAATGAAGTGATGAGGATGGATCTCGAGCGCAGTGGCTACGAGGCCGAGCTGGAAGCGCAGATCCTCAAGGATGTGGCGCGACTGAAGGACTTTCAGTTGACTCGGTGATAACAAGAAGAAAGAGGAAGCAAGCGTGCAAGCAGAACAGATTGTATGGGACCAGGCCCTGATCGAAAAATACAACTACAGCGGTCCGCGTTACACCTCCTATCCCACCGCGCTGGAGTTCAACGAGCGCTTCGGTTATCCGGACTTCGTTCACGCCGCCGAGCAGTATCCGGCGCGCAATCTGTCGCTCTACGTGCACATCCCTTTCTGCCACAAGCTTTGTTACTACTGCGGTTGCAACAAGGTGATCACCCGTCACCAGCACAAGGCCGATCAGTACCTCGATTTCCTCGAGCAGGAGATCAAGGCCCAGGCTCCGCTGTTCAAGCACCGGCTGGTGACCCAGCTGCACTGGGGCGGCGGCACGCCCACCTATCTGGATGAAGCCCAGACTCGTCGCCTGATGGCCATGTTGCGCGAACACTTCCGGTTCGCGGACGAGGGCGAGATCAGTATTGAGGTGGATCCGCGCGAGATAGCGATCGACATGCTGAATGTGTTGAGGGAGCTGGGCTTCAACCGCATCAGCCTCGGCGTGCAGGACTTCAACAAGGCGGTTCAGGTCGCGGTCAACCGCGAGCAGGACAACGACTTCATCCGCGCCATGCTGGAGCGTGCCCGCGAGCTGGGATTCCGTTCTACCAACCTGGATCTCATCTATGGCCTGCCGCACCAGAACCGCGACAGCTTCCACCACACCCTGGAGGAAGTGCTCAAAACGGATCCGGCCCGTCTCTCCATCTTCAACTACGCCCATCTGCCGAGCCGGTTCGCCGCCCAGCACAAGCTGAAGGAAGAGGACATGCCAGCCCCCCGGGAGAAGCTGGCGATGCTGCAGGACACCATCGCCTTCCTCACCGGCCAGGGCTACCAGTTCATCGGCATGGATCACTTCGCCAAGCCCGATGACGAGCTGGCGGTGGCGCAGCGCGAGGGCAAGCTGCACCGCAACTTCCAGGGTTACACCACCCAGGGGGATTGCGATCTGCTGGGGTTGGGGGTCTCCTCCATCAGCATGATCGGCGATGCCTATTCCCAGAACCAGAAAGAGCTCAAGGCCTATTACGCCCAGGTGGAAGAACTGGGTCATGCCCAGTGGAAGGGGTGCTCCCTGAATCGGGACGACCTGATCCGCCGCGAGGTGATCAAGCGCCTCATCTGCGACTTCTCCCTGAACTTCGCCGCCGTCGAGCAGGCCCATGGCCTGGTCTTCAAGGAGTACTTCGCGGAAGACCTCAAGCTGTTGCAGACCTTCGTCGACGACGGTCTGGTGCGCAGAACCGAAGAGGGTCTGGAGGTGGTATCCACCGGCCAGCTGCTGATCCGCAACATCTGCATGTGCTTCGATGTCTACCTGCGCAACAAGGCGCGCCAGCAGCAGTTCTCCCGGGTGATCTGACTCGGTTGTGTGCCTGGAACATAAAAAACCGCCCCTCGGCGGTTTTTTTATTGGGCGCTAAGGCATGAGTCTCAGCGCTGGGCGGCGCGGGCGCTCAGTTCGGTCTTCTCGCCATCGCTCAGGAAGGCCAGGGTGAGGCCATTTTGCTGGGCGGTGCGGATCTCGCTCGCCGTCATGCCGGCGGCCGGGGCGGCCACCTCGTATTCGTGGGGCAGATCTATGCCTTCCACCGCCGGATCGTCGGTGTTGAGGCAGGCCAGCACGCCGGCGGCCAGGAACTGGCGGACTGGGTGATCGGCGAGGCTCGCCACCGTAGTGGTCTGCAGGTTCGAGGTGAGGCAGGACTCGATGCCGATGCGATGCTCCGCCAGATAGGCCATCAGGCGCGGATCCTGGATGGCCTTGACGCCGTGACCGATGCGCTCGGCGCCGAGCTCACGAATGGCCTGCCACATGCTTTCGGGCCCTGCCGCCTCACCGGCATGCACAGTGACTCTCATGCCCGCGTCGCGCACCTTGCGGAAGTGATCGATGAACAGCTCGCCGGGGAAGCCCAGCTCGTCACCGGCCAGATCGATGGCGACCAGGTGGTCACGCTGGGCCAGGCAGGCTTCCAGCTCGGCGTGACACTGTGCGGTGCCGAAGGTGCGGCTCATGATGCCGATGAGATTGGTCTTGATGCCGAAGTCGCGGCTGCCTGCGGCGACGCCGTCGATGATGGCCTCCACCACCCCCTGCGGATGCAGCTTGTGGGCCATCGCCATGTAGGCGGGGCTGAAACGCAGTTCGGCATAGTCGATGCCGGCGCGCAGCAGATCTTCCACGTTTTCATAGGCGACCCGGCGACAGGCATCGTAGTCGGCCAGAACGGCCACGCCCCAGTCCAGCTTCTTCAGGAAGGCGACCAGGCTTGGCTCGTTCTCGACGATCTGCACGTGGGGGCGCAGCGCCTCCAGCTCGTCTGCGGGCAACCGGATGTTGTGCAGGCGACCCAGCTCGAGAATGGTCTGCGGGCGGATGTTGCCATCCAGATGGCGGTGCAGGTCGGTCAGGGGGAGGGATCTGTCAATCATGGAGGCGCCTTCTGCGAGTCGGGTTGGAAAGCCTGCCATTCTAGGCAGGGCTCCTAAAAAAGATACCCCGTTTGCAAGCAAACGGGGTCTTATCGGTCGGCGATTCGTCAAGGCGTGATGGGAATCGTTTTTCCTCGGGCATCAGGGAATGTCGAGCTCCTTCAGCTTGCGAGTCAGGGTGTTGCGACCCCAACCGAGCAGGCGGGCGGCCTCCTGCTTGTGGCCGCGGGTGTGTTCCAGCGCCGTCTCCAGCATGATGCGCTCGAACTGGGGCAGGGCGTCGGCCAGGATGTCGGTTTCCCCCAGCGCCAGCTTAGCGGCCACCCAATCCTGCAGCTGCTGCTGCCAGCCACCGGACGAGGCGGGTTGGCCCGGCTCCGCCGTGCTGGTGATGGGGGTCAGCAGCTCGGGCGGCAGATCGCTCACCAGCACCTCCTGACCCGAGGCCATCACCGTCAGCCAGCGGCAGACGTTCTCCAGCTGGCGCACGTTGCCCGGCCAGGGCAGGCGGCTGACATAGGCCTGGGTATCCGGGTGCAGGCTCTTGGCCTCCACGTTGAGCTCCTTGGCGGCCCGCAGCAGGAAGTGATGGGCCAGCTGGGGGATGTCCTCACGCCGCTCCTTGAGGGCCGGGATGTGGATGCGGATGACGTTGAGGCGGTGGAACAGATCCTCCCGAAACTCGCCATCGGCGACCCGCTTCTCCAGGTTCTGGTGCGTCGCCGCTATGATCCTCACGTCCACCTGTACCGGTTGATGGCCGCCGACCCGGTAGAACTGGCCATCGGCCAGCACCCGCAGCAGCCGGGTCTGTACGTCCAGCGGCATGTCGCCGATCTCGTCGAGAAACAGGGTGCCGCCGTCGGCCTGCTCGAAGCGGCCGTGACGGATGTTGTTGGCGCCGGTGAAGGCCCCCTTCTCGTGGCCGAACAGCTCGGATTCGATGAGATCTTTCGGGATCGCCGCCATGTTGAGGGCGATGAAGTTCTTGTGGGCGCGCGGGCTGTGCTTGTGCAGGGCGTGGGCGACCAGCTCCTTGCCGGTGCCGCTCTGGCCGTTGATCAGCACAGAGATGCTGGAGCGGGAGAGCCGGCCGATGGCGCGGAACACCTCCTGCATGGCTGGCGCCTCACCGATGATCTCGGGGCTGTTGCCGGGCTCCTGCTGGCGTGCCTTGCGCTTGGTGCGCTGCTCCTTCAGATGGTTCTCGGCGCGTCGCACCAGGGTCACCGCCTCCTCGATGTCGAACGGCTTGGGCAGGTATTCGAAGGCGCCGCGCTGGTAGGCGTTGACCGCGCTGTCGAGGTCAGAGTGGGCGGTCATGATGATGATGGGCAGATCGGCCTGGCGGCGGTGGATCTGCTCCAGCAGGCTGAGCCCGTCGATGCCCGGCATGCGGATATCGGACAGGATCACGTCCGGCGAGCGCATCTCAAGCGAGCTCAGCAGGGCTTCGCCATCGGCAAAGCTCTCGCATTCGAAGCCTTCGCTGCCAAGGGTGCGCTCCAGGACCCACCGGATGGAGCTGTCGTCATCGACGATCCACACTTTTGCTGTCATGAGGTTCCCTTATTTGCGAAGCGGTAGATAGATGGTGAATTCGGTGTGACCTGGCCAACTGATGCAGTCGATGCGCCCCTTGTGTTGATCGATCAGGTTCTGGGCGATGGAGAGACCGAGGCCGGTGCCACCATCCTTGCCGGTGATCATGGGGTAGAACAGGGTGTCGCGGATGGCATCCGGGATGCCGGGGCCGTTGTCGATGATCTTGATCTCGGCCGCCAGCCGGTAGCGCTGGCCGTGGATGGTGACCTGAAAGGCGGTACGGGTCTTGATGCGGATGAAGCCGGCCTGCTCCCCCAGCGCCTCGGCGGCATTGCGCACCATGTTGAGGAAGGCCTGCTGCATCTGATCCGGCTCCATCTCGAACTCCGGAATGCTGGGGTCGTAGTCCCGCTCGATGCGGATCTGGGGCGGCAGTTCCAGATCCACCAGGCGGCGCACCTGCTCCAGCACAGAGTGCACATTGTGCATCTGGTGCCGGCCGGGGCGCTGGGGGCCGAGCAGGCGATCGACCAGCACCCGCAGCCGATCGGCCTGCTCTATGATGATGCCGGTGTATTCGCGCAGGGCCGGATCCGGTAGCTCCTTTTGCAGCAGCTGGGCCGCGCCGCGCAGGCCACCCAGCGGGTTCTTGATCTCGTGGGCCAGGCCGCGCACCAACTCCTTGGCCGCTTGTTGCTGGGCATGTTGCTGCAGCTCCTGGCTGATCTTCTTCTGCTGATCGATCTTGCGCAGTTCCACCACCATCAGCCGCTGCTCGTGGTCGGCCATGGGGCTCACGCTGATCTCGACCAGCCTGGGTTCCCCTTCCACCACCAGGGTGACTTCGCTGTCGGTGAAGCCCTGCCCCGAAATGAGGCACTGCTTGAACCGTTGCAGATCGAGGGAGATGTGCTCCAGCAGGTGGGGCAGTTCGATCCCGATCAGTCGCCGCTCGCTGAGGGAGAGCAGTTGTTCGGCCGCCGGGTTGACGAATTGAATGCAGAGCCGTTCATCCATCAGGATGACGGCGGTCAACAGGTTGTCCAAGAGGGTCTTGGCATGATCCGAGCGGGTTGGCACAGGTTTCTCCCTAAAACGGTGCTGCACACTAATGATGCACCGATATGGTGCATTGAGTTTACCCGCATCGGTGCATCACATCACCCCTAATCGGCCTTGGGGGTGGGTTTGGGAGCTGGATCTACCGTCGTTCTGTGCAGGTAAAAGGTGGCTGGTTTAGATTTAGCAAGGATCGTACCGTCTTTGGCGAGCAGCTCGAGCCGTGCCTCGTGGGCACCGCGATCGAGGTTTTCGACCCGGATGGCCAGGCTGTTATGAACGAGGGGGGCCGCCTTGCCGTTCAGGGTGAGGCGGACATCGTATTGTACCGGGGCATGGGGGCTGACCTCGGCCTGAAACACCACGTTGCCGGTGTTGTCACGCAGGGTGCTGCCCGGTTCGGGGGAGAGCAGCGTGATCGCCAGTGGGCTGGCTTCCTGCGCCTTCTTGGCATCGACACCGGTCAGGCTATTGAAGTTGTCGACCTGAACCGAGTGGGGGGCCGTGCCGATGAGGGGGGAGACCCGCAGATCCAGCTCCTTGGCCCGTTTGCCGGGGGGAGGGGCATCGGTGTAGTGGGTCACGCCATTGGCATCGACCCAGGAATAGACTGTGGCGGCCTGCGCGGCGCAGGGCATCAGCAGCAACAGGCCCAGCATCCATATCGGGTGTAAATTTTTCATCCATCTCTCCTTGACGGTGTCCTGTTTAATCCTATCAGAGAAAAAACGCTCAGACCGATTGTCGGACCCATGGGGATAAGATAAGCCGATGGGATGACATGGGTGCCGGGCTGATGGCCGGATCCATGGCGCTGTGACTCGACCGATCAGACAAAAAACCCGCCATCTGGCGGGTTTTTTTCACGATAAAACAAGCACGTCGGCTTAGACGGAGTAGTACAGCTCGAACTCCAGCGGGTGCGGAGTCATGCGTACGCGATCCACATCGTGCTGCTTCAGCTCCAGGTAGGAGTTGATGAAGTCATCGCTGAACACGCCACCACGGGTCAGGAACTCGCGGTCGGTGTCCAGTGCGGCCAGGGCTTCGTCCAGGGAGCCGGCAACGGTCGGCACTTCTGCGGCTTCTTCCGGCGGCAGGTCATACAAGTTCTTGTCCATGGCATCGCCCGGATGGATCTTGTTGATGATACCGTCCAGACCGGCCATCAGCTGGGCTGCGAAGGCCAGGTACGGGTTGGCAGCCGGATCCGGGAAGCGCACCTCGATGCGGCGGGCTTTCGGGCTCGGCACCACAGGGATACGGATGGAGGCGGAACGGTTACGGGCAGAGTAAGCCAGCATGACCGGCGCTTCGTAACCCGGAACCAGACGCTTGTAGGAGTTGGTGGTCGGGTTGGCGAAGGCGTTGATGGCCTTGGCGTGCTTGATGATGCCGCCGATGTAGTGCAGCGCCATCTCGGACAGACCGCCGTACAGGTCGCCGGCGAACAGGTTGACGCCGTTCTTGGCCAGGGACTGGTGGCAGTGCATGCCGGAGCCGTTGTCACCGAACATGGGTTTCGGCATGAAGGTGACGGTCTTGTTGTAGGCGTGGGCCACGTTGTGGATCACGTACTTCAGAACCTGTACTTCATCGGCCTTCAGGGTGAGGGTGTTGAAGCGAGTGGCGATCTCGTTCTGACCGGCGGTAGCCACCTCGTGGTGGTGCGCCTCGACAACCTGACCCATCTCTTCCAGCACCAGACACATGGCGGCGCGGATGTCCTGGGAGGAGTCAACCGGTGCAACCGGGAAGTAACCACCCTTGACGAAGGGACGGTGACCCTTGTTGCCGTGCTCGTACTCGGTACCCGAGTTCCAGGCAGCTTCTTCGGATTCGATCTTCACGAAGCTGTGGCCCATGGTGTTGGAGAAGGTGATGTTGTCGAACATGAAGAATTCCGGCTCCGGCCCGAACAGCACGGTGTCAGCGATGCCGCTGGCTTTCAGGAAGTCTTCAGCACGCTTGGAGATGGAGCGCGGGTCGCGGTCATAACCTTGCATGGTGGCCGGTTCCAGCACGTCACAGACGATGTTCAGCGTGGTCTCTTCGGTGAACGGATCCAGCTTGGCGGAGGCCGCATCCGGCATCAGCACCATGTCAGACTCGTTGATGCCCTTCCAGCCGCCGATGGAGGAGCCATCGAACATCTTGCCGTCTTCGAAGAACTCTTCGTTGACCTGGTGGGAAGGGATGGATACGTGCTGCTCTTTACCCTTGGTGTCGGTAAAGCGCAGGTCAACAAACTTGACTTCGTGTTCCTGGATCAGGGCCAAAACGTTCTGGGCTGACATGCTAAGTAACCTCCGGTGTTAAAACTCTTTGGGTGAATGCGTCGTCACATTCACATAAGCCAGTATCGTGCCAAGTTTGTGACAGCTTGATTTCAGGGCATTTGCACCGTTTCAGGCTGTCGGGATACCCGCTCTCGTGCAGGGTCGCGCTTCAAAGTGGTGCAACCTTGGATCGTTTTGGTGCACCATCGTGGTGCGCCAGCACGATCAGCCCCCATCTAAGCAGGCTTTCAGCATGGGGTCTATGATCCTGATCCCCTGTTGTGCGTGAATGCACTGCAATTCTGCTAGGCAGATCACAAAGGCGAGAGTACAATTAGCGCCCAATTTTACCCGGTGATTGAGGCGAGAATGTTAGAGAATTTACGCAATATTGCGATTATTGCGCACGTAGACCACGGCAAAACTACCCTGGTTGATAAGCTGCTGCAGCAGTCTGGAACCCTGGACCGTACCACTGATGGTCAAGAGCGTCTGATGGATTCCAACGACCTGGAAAAGGAACGTGGTATTACCATTCTCGCCAAGAACACTGCGATCCGCTGGAATGACTACCGTATCAACATCGTCGATACCCCGGGTCACGCTGACTTCGGTGGTGAGGTTGAGCGGGTTCTGTCTATGGTTGACTCCGTGCTGCTGCTGGTCGACGCCGTTGACGGCCCGATGCCGCAAACCCGTTTCGTGACCCAGAAAGCCTTCGCTAAGGGTCTGAAGCCGATCGTGGTCATCAACAAGGTTGACCGTCCGGGCGCCCGTCCTGATTGGGTTATGGATCAGGTTTTTGACCTGTTTGACAACCTGGGTGCCACCGATGACCAGCTGGATTTCAAAGTTGTCTACGCCTCTGCTCTGAACGGCTGGGCTTCCATGGATCAGAACGTTGAGTCCGACAGCATGGAGCCGCTGTTCCAGGCCATCGTTGATAACGTGAAAGCACCGAATGCCGATCCTGATGGCGGCTTCCAGATGCAGATCTCCCAGATCGATTACAACTCCTATGTGGGTGTTATCGGTATCGGCCGCATCAGCCGTGGTCGCGTCAAGAGCAACCAGCAGGTCACCGTTGTCGGTGCTGATGGCAAGACTCGCACTGGCAAGGTTGGTCAGGTACTGGGTTACTTGGGCCTGGCTCGTACTGAAGTGGCAAGCGCGCAAGCGGGCGACATCATCGCCATCACCGGTCTGGGCGAGTTGAAAATCTCCGACACCATCTGTGATAACAACGCAGTTGAAGCCTTGCCGGCTCTGTCCGTTGATGAGCCGACCGTGAACATGACCTTCCAGGTCAACACCTCACCGTTTGCCGGTAAAGAAGGCAAGTTCGTTACCTCGCGCAACATCCGTGAGCGTCTGGACCAGGAGCTGGTTCACAACGTGGCCCTGCGTGTGGAAGACACTGATGACCAGGACAAGTTCCGTGTATCCGGTCGTGGTGAACTGCACCTGTCCATCCTGATCGAAAACATGCGTCGCGAAGGCTACGAACTGGCGGTATCCCGTCCAGAAGTTATCCTGCGCACCATCGATGGCGTGCTTCACGAACCGTATGAGACAGTCACTGTCGATGTGGAAGAGGCGAACCAGGGTTCAGTCATGGAGCAACTCGGCCTGCGTAAGGGTGAGATGACCAACATGACTCCGGATGGCAAGGGCCGCGTCCGTCTTGACTTCATGATCCCGAGCCGTGGCTTGATCGGTTTCCAGACCGAGTTCCTGACCATGACTTCCGGTACTGGTCTGCTGTATCACAGCTTCGACCATTACGGTCCGCACAAGGGTGGCAGCATCGGTGAGCGTCAGAACGGCGTGCTGATCTCCAACGCCACCGGTAAGGCCCTGACTTTCGCCCTGTTCGGTCTGCAAGACCGCGGTCGTCTGTTCATCGGTCATGCTACCGAGGTGTACGAAGGCCAGGTGATCGGGATCCACTCCCGCTCCAACGATCTGACTGTTAACTGCCTGAAGGGCAAACAGCTGACCAACATGCGTGCCTCCGGTACCGACGAAGCCCAGGTGCTGACTCCGCCGATCCGCATGACCCTGGAACAGGCTCTCGAGTTCATCGACAACGATGAGTTGGTTGAAGTTACTCCAAAGGCTGTCCGTATCCGTAAGAAACTGCTGACCGAGATGGATCGCAAGCGCGCCGGTCGTGCTTGATATCTGTGCATCGACAGACAGAGAGAGGCCTTCGGGCCTCTTTTTTTATGGCCGTTTGGCGGGGTATAGGCCAACTCCATCCGGCCACGGGTGGTCAAATGGCCATGCCATCTGACACAATATCTGCATGATGAAGCCTCTGAGAACCACGATGCAGAACACAATCGCTAGCCGCCTCGGTCACGCCCTCTCCTTCTTGCGCCACGATGGTGCCCACTTCGCCCAGTTTGTTTGGGGTCGTTTCCAGCAGGACAGATTGACCGTCACCGCCGGCTACCTGGCCTACGTGACCCTGCTCTCCCTGGTGCCCATGGTGGCCGTGGTGTTCGGCATGATGTCGGCCTTCCCGGTGTTCCAGACCCTGAAGCAGGCGATGGAGCAGTTCGTCTATCACAACTTCGTGCCGACCGCCGGGGAGGCGCTCAAGGAGTACATCGACGGCTTCGTGGCCAATGCCACCAACACCACGGCGGTCGGTATCGGCGCCCTGATCGTGGTCGCCCTGATGCTGATCTCGGCCATCGACAAGAACCTCAACTACATCTGGCGCTCGACCCAGAGCCGGCCGCTGGCCCAGGCCTTCGCCATGTACTGGATGATCCTGACCCTGGGGCCCGTGCTCATCGGCGCCAGCATCGCCGTCTCCTCCTACATCATCTCGCTGCGGTTCTTCCAGGGCGAGGCGCTGTTCGGGGTGGGTTACTGGCTGCTGCGGGGTCTGCCGTTCCTGTTCTCCGTGTTCGGCTTCCTGTTGATCTATACCGTGGTGCCCAACTGCAAGGTGCGGCTGACCCACGCCTTCATCGGTGCCCTGGTGGCGGCGAGCCTGTTCGAGCTGGCCAAGCGCGGCTTCACCATCTACATCACCAACTTCCCCTCCTATCAGGCCATCTATGGCGCGCTGGCGACAATCCCTATCCTGTTTGTCTGGGTCTACCTGAGCTGGTTGGTGGTGTTGCTGGGGGCCGAGACCACCGCCTGTCTCGGCGAATATGAGAAACCGGGCGCAGAGGAGCTGGGCTGAGCCCACACCTTGTTGCTAACATCAACGGCCGCCTCTTGGCGGTCGTTTCTTTCTGACAAGACAAAGGAGTGATGAGTGATCGCATTGATTCAGCGGGTCTCCGAGGCCAGTGTGACCGTCGAGGGAGAGGTGACCGGTGCCATCGACGCCGGTCTGCTGGTACTGCTCGGGGTGGAGCAGGGGGATGACGAGGCCAAGGCCGACAAGCTGCTGCACAAGGTGAGCGGCTATCGCATCTTCTCCGATGCGGACGGCAAGATGAACCTCAGCCTGACCCAGGCCGGCGGCAGTCTGCTGGTGGTGTCCCAGTTTACCCTGGCGGCGGATACCAAGAAGGGGATGAGGCCGGGCTTCTCCGGCGGCGCTCACCCGAGCGATGCCGAGCGGCTCTATGACTATTTCGTCGCCCAGGCGAAAAATAGCGGCCTGCCGACCGAGACCGGTCGCTTCGCCGCCGACATGCAGGTGCGGTTGCTCAACGACGGCCCCGTGACCTTCTGGCTGCAGGTCTAGGCGGCGTCCTGACGGGTGGCGTGCAGGATCACGTTGAGGTAGCCGGGGACCGGATAGGCCTGGGTGGGGCCGACCCACTCCTCGGCCAGCCGCAGCGCCTGCTCCAGCTCCAGCCGGGTGCGTGGCAGCAGGTTGATGATGAGGGTGCCGCGCAGGCACTGGGCCAGCGCCTGATAGAGCGGGGCCTGGAACAGCAGTCGGGGGTTGCCGTCCTGGCTGAACAGATCCAGCAGCACCAGATCGTAGTGCTCCCTGCTGTCTAACAGGAAACGGAGCGCGTCGGCGTGATGCAGGCGCGGCGGCCGAGCAGAGGGTCCCCCTGGCGCCTGGAAGAAGGCCTGGAAGAGGGTCAGCACCTCGGCATCCAGATCCACGCAGTCGTGGCTTGCCTCGGGCCAGCGTGCCCCCAGATGGCGGGTGAGATCCCCGCCCCCCAGCCCCAGCTCCAGGATCCGGCTCGCCTGGCTTGGCAGCCGCGCGGCTATGTGTTGTTGATGGGGCAGGCAGAGCCGGTCCGGTTCACTGAGGCACATGGCCGATTGCACCACGCCGTCCATCTCCAGCCAGCGGTGCTCGGCGTTTTCCAGGATGCAGAGCCGGCGCTCGGCCTTGGTGCTGAGGTGCAATAAGTGTTCGGCTTGGTACGCTTGCGGATTGAAGTCCATGAATTTGCACGGCAAGATGGTTTTCGACCAGTGTAACTCAAGGATGTATCTATGTACCGGGTGGTCACCCCCCAAACGGCAGCCGAGCTGGAAAGCTACTACCAACTGCGCTGGGAGCTGCTGCGCAAGCCGTTCAATCTGCCAATAGGTTCCGAGCGGGACGAATACGATACCGTCGCCATTCATCGGCTGATGCTGGCCGAAGACGGTACCCCCATCGCCGTCGGCCGGCTGTTCGTCGGTGGTGACGAGGCCCAGATCCGCTTCATGGCGCTGAAACCCGAGTTTCGGGGTCAGGGGCTGGGGGCCCGCATGGTGGAGGATCTCGAGCAGCTCGCCCGCGACGAGAAGGTGAAGCGGCTGGTGATGAACGCCCGCCAGGAGGCGGTGGAGTTCTACCGCCGCTGCGGTTTCCTCGAGGTGGGGGAAGGACCTGTCTCCTTCGGCCGCATCACCCACCGCCAGATGATCAAGTCCCTGAGCCCGCTGCAGACCATCCAGTATCGCCCGGAGTGGTGTCAGGATCTCACCACCCGCTGGTCGCGGGGCATCCCCATCAGCGAGAAGATGGGGGTGCACATCACCCATTACGACGGCCAGACCTTTCATCTCAAGGCCAAGCTGGCGGCCAACCTCAACGTCCACGACACCATGTTTGCCGGCAGCATCTACAGCCAGTGTGTGCTGGCGGGCTGGGGGCTCATCTGGTTGCAGCTCAAGGAGGCCGGGCTGGGGGGCGATACCGTGCTGGCCGAGGGCAATATCAAATACTACCGGCCGGTGAGCGAGGAGCCGGAGGCCAGGGTCGCCCGGGAGGGGATGCCTGCCGTGCTGGCACCGCTCAAGAGCGGGGAGTCGGCCAAGTTCAGCCTGCGGGTGCAGCTGTTCAGCGGCCGCAAGCTGGCGGTGGAGTTCGTCGGCCAGTACGTGGTGCTGCCCATCAAGCGGGGCGGCTAGGGGGCCCGACCGCCTGCCGGTTCAATGACAAGGCCTCATCATGAGGCCTTGTTGGTGTCTGGGGTCGCCGGTTTGGGCTGCGGGCGCCAGAGCGGGCTGCTGCGGCCCTGGGCCGGGTAGCGTACGCCGGCCTCCCAGCCGCAGGAGGCCTCGGCCGGGAAGCTCCAGCTCAGGGTCGGGGCGTCGAGCGGGCCGCGCCAGCGGGCCAGCAGCTCGGCGCAGCGTTGCCCGTTCAGGGCGCCGAGATCCAGCTGCCACTGGCCGTTGACCAGATCGACGCCCCCCTGCAGGGCCAGCAGGTGGGTGATGGTGGAGGCGCCCGCCTGTTCGATCTGGACCAGGCCATTTTCGGCCTTGGCGTTTAGCTTGACGCGATAGAAGGGGGTATCCCCCTGCTGCATCGCCTGCCACAGGCCGTCCGCCGTCAGGGTCGGCGGGGTGGCGCCCTTGAACCACTCGTCCAGCAGCGGATCTATATTCACCTTGTCCCAGAAAGGATCCCTGGCATCCAGGCTCAGGCTGCCCTGCAGGGTGCTGCGCCAGTCGGTCAGCTTCTTGCTCATATCTGCCTGCAGATCAACACCCAGATCCAGCTTGCCCGCCAGCGAGACGGGGGCCCGCAGCAGCCTGCCCCACTGCTCCAGATCCAGCTGCTTGCCCTGTAGTCGCAGGCGGCTGTTCTGGCCTGGTGCCTTGCCCCACTGGCCGCTCAGCTCGATGGCCCCCTCGTCGGGCAAGGTGCTGGACAGCTTGTTGAGCTGCCAGGAGCTCGGCGTCAGTTCGCCATCCAGCTCGCCGTTGCGGGCGGAGAGACCGTCCCACACCAGCTCGAACCACTTGCTCTCCACCCTGGCCCGGCCGAGCAGGGGGCCCGGCTGATCACCGCGCAGGCTGAGGTCGGTCAGGTAGAGCTGCCAGCCGGTCAGCGACAGGGGCAGGCTGTCGTCGAAGGAGAGCACCTTGAGCCGATCGAAGGCCAGCTTGCGCACATCGATCTGCTGTGGGCGCCAGCCTTGCCAATCCTGCCACCACCCATCTGGCAGGCTGATGTCCATGCCGCTCAGGGTCATCTCCTTCAGGGTCAGCTTCTGAAGATCGGGGTCCAGCGCCAGCTCCAGGTTGAACTCCCCATCAAAAGCCTTGCCCTGCAGCTCCGCATCGAGCTGCTGCGGCGAGAAGGCGAGCCGCCCCTTGATCTCTTCCAGCTGGAACAGGCCACGACCGAGATCGGCCAGAGAGCCGGTGAGGTAACCGGTCGGTCGGCTGCCCGCCTGCCACTCGAAGGCGGTGAGCTGGCCGCTGAAGTTGTTGAGGGCGAGCTCCTGGGCGTTGGCGTTGACGCTGGTCTCGTCGAACTGGCCCCGATCCAGGCTGATCCGGCGCAGGGGGAACTCGGCCTGGCCGAGGCTGTCCAGCTCGACCCGCAGGCCACGGGCCTTGAGGCCGCGCAGCTGCAGGCTGCGTGCGGGCCAGTCCAGCACCATGCCGGTCTCCAGCAGGCCGTCGAACAGGTTGGTGGTCAGCTTGTCCGTGCTCAGCACCTGGCCTTCCAGTCGTCCCTTCAGGTTGAGGCGAGCCAGGGTCAGGCTGGGGCTGTCGAGCTGGTTGATGCTGAGGCTCAGGTTGGCCTGGGGCTGGTGCCGGGGATAGATCAGCTCCCAGTCGCTCAGGGTGGCGCTCAGGCCGCGCAGGATGAGCCCGTCGCTCTGCAGGCTGAGGTTGTCGATGTTGCTGTCCCCTATGGTGAGGGAGTGCACCGGCAGGGTCGGCAACTGGTTGGGGAGCGGCAGCTTGATGAGGGGGCGGATGAGATCCAGGTGGGCGATGCGCACATCCCGGTTCAGCCAGTCGATGCTGTCTATCTCCAGGTAGATCTTGTCCAGCTTCACCGCGTCGCCGTACTGCACCTGCTCCGCCAGCAGGGTGTAGGGATGGAGCGGGTTGAATACCAGCCGGCCTATGGTGACTTGCACCCCGGTCTGCTGGCTGAGCCAGTTGGCGATGGGGGCCCTGGCCCGTTCGGCGTCGAACAGGCCGAGACCCACCCAGACGAACAGCAGCAGGAAGGCGAATACATAGAGCAGGGCGCGTAGCCAGGAATTCATCGACATCTTCCTCCTGTTTTCAATGGGTTGTCAGGCGTTGGAATAGTGATCCCGCAGCCCCGGCCTGCGGCGGATCAGCGGGGCAACCTGATATGGATAATCTGTTTGCCCATGAGGAAGCCAGCAATTCATCGGCTTCCTCCTCCTGTTCTCAATGGGGTGTCAGGCGTTGGAATAGTGATCCCGCAGTCCCAGCCAGCGGCGGATCAGCGGATCGACGTGGCTAGGGTGTCTGTCCATCAGGTAGCGCGCCAGCTTCTGCACCTGGGGGATGAGCGATTGGTCCCGCACCAGATCGGCGATCTTGAGATCGGCCAAGCCGGTCTGGCGGGTGCCGAGCAACTCGCCCGGGCCGCGCAGCTCCAGATCGCGCTGGGCGATCTGGAAGCCATCGCTGGTCTCCCGCAGCACCCCGAGCCGGCTCTGGGCCGTCTTGGAGAGGGGGGCGTGATAGAGCAGCACGCAGTGGGAGGCCACGGAGCCGCGACCGACCCGGCCGCGCAGCTGGTGCAGCTGGGCCAGCCCGAGCCGCTCCGGGTTCTCGATGATCATCAGGCTGGCGTTGGGCACATCCACCCCTACCTCGATGACGGTGGTGGCGACCAGCAGCTGCAAGATGCCGGCCTTGAACTCCTCCATCACCCGTTGCTTCTCGACCGGCCGCATGCGGCCGTGCACCAGCCCGATATGCAGGCCGGGCAACAGGTTCTGCAGCTCGGCGGCGGTGTCCTCGGCGGCCTGGCACTCCAGCACCTCGGACTCCTCGATCAGGGTGCAGACCCAGTAGGCCTGCTTGCCCTCCTCGCAGGCCAGCTTGACCCGCGCGATCACGTCGCCCCGGCGAGTGTCCGGCAGGGCGACAGTGGTGATGGGGGTACGGCCCGGCGGCAGCTCGTCGATGACAGAGGTGTCGAGATCGGCGTAGGCGGTCATCGCCAGGGTGCGGGGAATGGGGGTGGCGGTCATGATCAGCTGGTGAGGATGTACCCCCTCCCGCTCTCCTTTCTCGCGTAGGGCGAGGCGCTGGTGCACCCCGAATCTGTGCTGCTCATCGATGATCACCAGGGCGAGGCGCTGGAACACTACCTGCTCCTGGAAGATGGCGTGGGTGCCCACCACCATCTTGACGCTGCCATCGGCGATGGCGGCGAGCTGGGTTTCCCTGGCCTTGCCCTTCTGCTTGCCCGCCAACCAGCCGACCTTGATGCCGAGCGGCTCCAGCCAGTGGGCGAAGTTGATGGCATGTTGCTCGGCCAGCAGCTCGGTCGGCGCCATCAGCCCCACCTGGCAGCCGTTGCCTATGGCCTGTAGCGCCGCCAGCGCCGCGACCAGCGTCTTGCCGGAGCCCACGTCCCCCTGCACCAGCCGCATCATGGGGTAGCTGCGTTGTAGATCCTGACTGATCTCCGCCACCACCCGGTTCTGGGCCCCGGTCGGCTTAAACGGCAGGGCGCCGAGCAGCTGCTTGACCAGGGTGGGGGCCGGCTTGAGGGACCGGGCCAGCTGGGTCTGGGCCTGAGCGCGGACTTTCAGCACCGACAGGTTGTGGGCCAGCAGCTCTTCCAGCACCAGCCGCTGCTGGGCCGGATGCTGGCCGCTCTCCAGCAGCGCCAGCGCCACCGAGGGAGGAGGTCTATGCAGCAGGCGAAGGGCGGCGGCGAGTTCTATCTGGTGCGGGTAGAGGCCGGCGGGCAGCAGCTCCTCCACCCCGTACAGCTCGAGCTGGGCCAGCGCCTGATCGGTGAGGCTGCGCAGGCTGAGCTGGCGCAGCCCCTCTGTGGTCGGGTAGACGGGGGTAAGTGCTTCTTCGGTCTGGCCGGCCTGCTCCTCGCCGAGCAGCTTGTACTCGGGGTGGGCCATCTCCAGCCCGTATTTGCCGGGGCGCACCTCGCCAAAGCAGCGCAGCAGGCGACCGGGGGCCAGGCTGTTCTTCTGGGCGGCGGTGAAGTTGAAGAAGCGCAGGGTCAGGCTGCCGGTGCCATCGCTGATGCGGCACACCAGCATGCGGCGGCGGCCCATCACCAGCTGGGTGTCCTGGATTTCGCCCTCGACGGCGCCGTGCAGCCCGGGCGGCAGATCGCCGATGGGCCACACCTGGGTGCGATCCTCGTAGCGCAGGGGCAGGTGGAACAGCAGATCCTGTACCGTCGCCAGCCCCAGCCGCTCGAGCTTCTCCAGCATCTTGCTGCCGACGCCCTTGAGGCTATCGAGGGAGATTTTATCCAATTTCATCAATTAGATGCCCGAAAATACTGTAAATATGTCCAGATGATAGGGGTTGTTGATGGCTCGATGCAAGCCGTGTTGCTGTGAGCCGGGTTGGGTTGCCGCATCTGAAAAAGGCCTGCCGAAAACGGGAGGCCTTTGGGTGGGGGCTGAGACGGAAGCCGAATTGCGGTCTAGATGATTCGCTTGAGCAGGATATGAGCCCTGACCCTGTGGATCCGGGCCAGCAGCTTGCGCACCTGCTCAGGGTAATCCTTGATCTGCTCTATCTGGTCGAAGTGGCTGATGCGACGGGCGTGCGCCAGGATGTTGGCCCGCTCCTCGGCAAAGCGCTCGCGCAGGTGGCGGTGCTGATCGTGTACCAGCAGGCCATTCTCCAGATCCAGCGCCCAGGCGCGGGGATTGAGGTTGTTGCCGGTGAGCAGCGCCCACTCCTCGTCCACGAAGATGCCCTTGAGGTGATAGGAGTTCTTCTCGCAGCACCAGAGCATCAGGTTGAGACGACCCGAGTCGATGTGACGCTGGTTGCGCTCGGCAAACCGGCGCAGGTTGGTCTCGTACAGGTAAGGCAGCCCGCCTATGGTGGAGAATTTCTCCTCCGGTGGGATGAAGAAGTCGTTGGCTGTCTTGTCACCGACCACTATGGTCACCTTGCAGCCGCGCTTGAGCAGCGCCTCTACGTCCTTGTTCAACTCCTTGGGGGGGTTGAAATAGGGGGTGCAGATGAAGATTTCCCGCTCGGTGGCGCGCACCAGGTTGCGGATCATCCGGTTGAGCTGGTTGCCACGCTTGCCCAGTCCCGCCATGGGGGTGATGGCGACGTCCTCGGCCCCCACCAGCGTGCTCTTGAAGCGATACTGGCTGGTGCGCAGGCTGTGCTTGAAGCGCCGGATCGGCCCCTTCAGCAGCTTGGCGCTGGGGATCTCGGCCCGATCCAGCCGTTGCACCGCTTCGCTGCGCAGGAACACATCGTCCACATAGTTGACCATGCTGCGGGTCAGCTCAGGGCTGGTGATCTGGTGGTAGCGATCGAAGCGGTAGCGCTCCTGCTGGTGCAGGTAGATGTCGTTGAGGCTGGCACCCGAGTAGAGCAGGGTATCGTCGAAGATGAAGCCCTTGAGGTGCAGCACGCCGAGCAGCTCACGCCCCTTCACCGGCACGCCGTAGATGGCGATCTGGTGCTCGTGGCGGGCGGCCATCTCCTGATACATCAGGTGGTTGCCCCCCTGCTTGCCCTTGCCGATCAGGCCGCGCTGGGCGCGGTGGAAGTCGACGAAGAGCTTGATGTCGAGGGCGGGGTTGCGTTGCTTGGCGGCGTAGAGCGCGCTCAGTATCTCCCGTCCCGCCTCGTCATCCTGCAGATAGAGGGCGACGAGATAGATGCGCTGGGTCGCGCTGGCGATGAGCGAGAGGATCCTGCTTTTGAACTCTTTGGCGCTGCTGAGCACCTGGAACCGATCCGCGGGGACCGCGATCTGGGGCAGACGAGTCAGCAACTGTCGATAATGTGCCGATGAATGCATAGAGAAACCTGAAATCACGGGGTTAAGCGTTCCACTCGGGGCAATGAATAGGCGATTCTAGCAATCTAGGCGGTGAATACCCAACAAAGAATCGACGGCTCTGGGAGCCGTCCATTGAAAACGGGTCGGGAGAGGTCCCGACCCGTCTGTCTGGCGAGGTTAAAACACCACGCTGGCCATGGCCACGATGAGGAAGGCGATGGTGCCGAGCAGGGTCTCCATCACGGTCCAGGTCTTGAGGGTGGTCTTCACATCCATGTTGAGGAAGCGGCCGACCAGCCAGAAGCCGGAGTCGTTGAAGTGGGAGAGCACGGTCGCACCACCGGCGATGGCGATGACGATGAAGGTCAGGTCCAGTTCGCTCAGGCCAGGGGTGGCGGCAACCATGGGCGCCATCAGGGCCGCGGTGGTGGTGAGGGCCACGGTCGCAGAACCCTGGGCTACCCGCAGGGCGGTCGAGACCAGGAAGGCGGCCAGGATCACCGGCATGCCGGTGTCAGAGAGCACGTCCGCCAGGGCGGCACCGATGCCGCTGGCACGCAGTACGCCGCCAAACATGCCACCGGCACCTGTCACCAGGATGACGGCGCAGACAGGGGCCAGCGCATCGTTACAGAATTTCTCCAGCTGTATCTTGCCCTGTTGCTTGCTAAAGACCCAGACCGCGTAGAGCAGGGTGATCAGCAGTGCGATCGGGGTCTTGCCGACCATGCGCAGGATATTGACCCAATCAGCCCCTTTGTCGACCATGCCCATGGCGCCCAGGGTGTTGAGGCCGGTATCCATGAAGATGAGTGCCAGCGGCAGCAGCAGGATGGAGATCACCTGGCCGAAGCTTGGCAGCTGGCCGGCCGGGATGGCCGCCGGGTCGGTAAAGCTCGGCGGCAGCGGCAGGTCGAACTTCTTGCCGGCCCACAGGCCATACAGATAGGCACCCAGATACCAGGTCGGGATGGCGACGAGCAGGCCGACTATGGTCAGCAGGCCGATGTTGGCGCCGAGCAGCTCACTGGCTGCAACGGGGCCGGGGTGGGGGGGCATGAAGGCGTGCATCACCGCGAAGGCGCCCGCAGACGGCAGTGCATATTTGAGCACAGAGCCACCAAACTGCTTGGCTACGCTGAAGATGATGGGCAGCATGACGATGAGGCCCGCATCGAAGAAGATGGGGAAGCCAAACAGCAGGGAGGCCACACCGAGCGCAAGAGGAGCGCGATGGGCACCGAAGCGGCTGATCAGGGTGTCGGCCAGCACCTTGGCGCCGCCCGTCATCTCCAGGATCCGGCCTATCATGGCGCCGAGACCGACCAGCAGGGCCACCCCGGCCAGGGTGCTACCGAATCCGCCCAGCATGGTCGTTACGACCTGATCGTAGGCCACGCCGGTGGCGAGGGCCGTGACCAGGCTGACCAGCGTCAGGGCGACGAAGGCGTGGATCTTGAAGCGCATTATCAACAGCAACAACATGATAATTGCACCGCCTGCTACCGAAAGCAGGTAGGCGACATCGGGGGTATTAGCCACACCTTCCATAATTTTTCTATCCTCAAAAGTTCCAGTTATCGTCTTGCACAAATCTGTGCACCACTTCACATGCCATGACGTTACCGGTAACATGTTACCGGTAACGTGGTAAGTTAGAAGTCATCTACGGTACGTTTTTTGAGAAATGGGATAGAGGTCAAACAATGGCTGGTAAGAGTATTATCGTGATGGGCGTCTCCGGCAGCGGCAAATCGTCGGTCGGGGCTCGGGTGGCTCAGGTCATCGGCGCCAAGTTTATCGACGGCGACGATCTGCACCCTCGTGCCAACATTCAGAAGATGGCGGGCGGCGCCCCACTCAACGATGAGGATCGCGCCCCCTGGCTGGAGCGGATCCGCGATGCGGCCTACAGCCTGGAACAGAAGAACGAGGTGGGGGTGATCGTCTGCTCCGCCCTCAAGCGCCACTATCGCGATCAGATCCGCGAGGGCAACGAATCGGTCAGGTTCCTGTTCCTGGATGGGGACTACGAGCTGATCCTGGCGCGGATGAAGGCCCGTCACGGTCATTTCATGCGCGAGAGCATGCTGCAGAGCCAATTCGATGCGCTGGAGCGCCCGGATGGCGAAGCTGGGGTATGTTGTATCGATATCGACGGCGGCTTCGAACAGGTTGTCGACCGCGCCGTCACCGCACTGGAGCAAGCAATATGACTCATCCCATCATCCTCGAGGTCACCGCCCGCATCCGTGCGCGCAGTGCCACCCGTCGCCAGGCCTTCCTGGCCCGCATTCAACGCCAGGCGGAGCAGGGCAAGACCCGCGCCGCCCTGGCCTGTGGCAACCTGGCTCACGCCGTCGCCGCCTGCAGCACGGACGAGAAGGGTCGCATCCTCGATCTGACCCGCGCCAACGTCGGCATAGTCACCGCCTACAACGACATGCTGAGCGCCCATCAGCCCTATCAGGGCTACCCGGACCAGATCAAGGCGACCCTGGCCGAGCTGGGCCACAGTGCCCAGGTCGCCGGCGGGGTGCCCGCCATGTGTGATGGCGTCACCCAGGGCCAGCCCGGGATGGACATGTCACTCTTCTCCCGGGATCTCATCGCCCAGGCCACGGCGCTGTCCCTCTCTCACAACACCTTCGACGCCACCCTGCTGCTCGGCATCTGCGACAAGATAGCGCCGGGCCAGATCATGGGGGCGCTCTCCCATGCCCATCTGCCCACCGCCTTCGTGCCGGCCGGCCCCATGGCCAGCGGCATCAGCAACGATGACAAGGTGAAGGTGCGCCAGCAGTATGCCGCCGGTCAGGTGGGCCGCGAGGCGCTGCTGGAGATGGAGTGCGGCGCCTACCATGCGCCCGGCACCTGCACCTTCTATGGCACCGCCAACACCAATCAGCTGGTGTTCGAGGCCATGGGCCTGATGCTGCCGGGCTCCGCCTTCGTGCATCCCCACAGCGAGCTGCGCCACGCCCTCACCGCCGAGGCGGCGCGCCGCATCAGCGCCATGATCCCCGGCTCCCCGGCCTATCGTCCCTTGAGCGAGGTGCTGGACGAGCGCTCTCTGGTCAACGGCCTGGTGGCCCTGCTCGCCTCCGGCGGCAGCACCAACCACAGCATCCACATGGTGGCGCTGGCCCGCGCCGCCGGCCTGCATCTGACCTGGGACGACTTGAGCGATCTTTCCGACGTGGTGCCGCTGTTGGTGCGCATGTACCCGAACGGCCCGGCCGATGTAAACGCCTTCGAGCAGGCCGGTGCCGTGCCCGGCCTGATGCGCCGGCTGGCACAGGAGGGGCTGATCCACATGGATGCCACCCCGACCTTCGGCGAGATGCAGGATTACCTCAGCCGCCCCCTGCTGGTGGATGGCAAGCTGGTGTGGCAGCCGGTGGGCGAGAGTAGCGATACGAGCGTGCTCTCTCCCACAGGCTCTGTATTCCAGGCCACAGGCGGCACCAAGCTGCTGTCTGGCAATCTGGGCCGCGCCGTGGTCAAGGTCTCGGCCGTGGCCCCGGAATATCGCGTGATCGAGGCACCGGCCAAGGTCTTCTCCTCCCAGCATGCGGTGGAGGCGGCCTACCAGGCCGGCGAGCTCAATCTGGATGCGGTGATAGTGGTGCGCCACAATGGCCCCGCCGCCAACGGCATGCCGGAGCTGCACAAGCTGATGCCGGTGCTCGGCAACCTGCAGAAGGCGGGTCACAAGGTGGCGCTGGTCACCGATGGCCGCCTGTCCGGTGCCTCCGGCAAGATCCCGGCCGCCATCCATGTCACCCCTGAGGCCCTGCACGGCGGCGCCATCGGATTGCTGCGAGACGGTGACCTGCTGCGGGTGGATGCCGAATCGGGCCGCCTGGATTGCCTGACCGATCTGAGCGGCCGTACCCCGGTCGAGCCGGATCTCAGCCTGGAGCAGGAAGGCTGGGGCCGTGAACTGTTTAGCGTGATGCGTCGCGCGGTATCGAGCGCCGAGTGTGGCGCCACCATCTTTGACTGAGGAAGAGCTATGCAAAACTGGAAACTGACCCCTGCCGAGGTGTTTGCCGCCTCCCCGCTGGTGCCCGTGATGGTCATCAACGACCTGGAGCAGGCCCTGCCGATGGCACAGGCGCTGCTGGCGGGTGGCATCTCGGTGTTCGAGATCACCCTGCGCACCCCGGTGGCACTGGATGCCATCGCCCTCATCGCCAAGGCGATGCCGGAGGCCATGGTGGGGGCGGGGACCGTGCTCAACTGCGCGCAGTTCGATGCCGCCGTGGCCGCCGGTGCCCGCTTCGTCATCTCGCCGGGGATGACCCCGGCGCTGTTGGCCCACGCCGCCAAGAGCACGGCGCCGCTGATCCCCGGGGTCGCCACCGCCTCCGAGGTGATGCAGGCGCTGGAGGCGGGTTATAGCCACCTGAAGTTCTTCCCGGCCGAGGCCAACGGCGGCACCAAGGCGCTCGCGGCCATCGCCGCGCCGCTGCCGCAGGTCCGCTTCTGCCCCACCGGCGGTATAGGCCCGCACAACGTCGCCGATTATCTGGCGCTGAAATGCGTTGCCACCGTCGGCGGCTCCTGGATGCTGCCGGCCGATGCGGTCAAGAACGGCAACTGGGAAGAGGTGACTCGCCTCTCCCGCGAAGCCGTCGCCCTGGTCCAGCGCTAACCTAGCCTGGCGCCAAGCCGCCACCTTGCTTGCCAAGCCAACAGGCCACCCTCGGGTGGCCTGTGTTATTTCTGTGGGGGCTCGGGGTGCCGGCTTGAGCCGGCCAGGGGGAGGGTCGTCATTGCCTATCCCTTATGAGCGGGGAGGCGGGGAGTCAGGGGATCGGGCTTATTCAGCCCAGACTCTCCCCTTCATAGAGGGAGAAGCCCAAGTCCATGCGGCTGTCGGGTCTGGGCTGGCCGCCCAGGCGGGCCAGCAGCATGGTTGCCGCCTCACGGCCTATCTCCTCGCGCGGGGTGACTATGCTGGCCAGCTTGGGGGTCATGGCGTGGCCGATGTCGAGGGCGTTGCAGCCGGCGATGGCGATCTGCTGGGGCACGGGTATCCACCTGGCCTGGCACTGCAGCAGGGCACCGACCGCCACATCGTCGTTGGTGCAGAACAGGCCGTCCAGATCGGGGTAGCGCGCCAGCGCCTGCTCCAGCAGCTGGCCGCCCAGGGTGAAGCTGGAGGATTGTTCGGTCAGCAGGTGCTGGCCATCGAGGCCGAAATCGGCCATCGCCTGGTAGTAGCCCTCCATCCGCAGCTGGGTGCGCACATCGAGCCGTGCCCCCAGGTAGACCACCTTGCGGCGCCCCCGGCGCAGCATCTCTGTTACCATGGCCCGGGCCGCGGCCCGGTGATCCATGCCGACCACCATGTCGATGGGGTTCTGCGGCAGATCCATGGTCTCCACCACGGGGATGCCGGCGGTGGCGATCATCTTGCGGGTGCGCTCGGTGTGCAGGCTGTCGGACAGGATCAGGCCATCCACGTGGTATGAGAGCAGGGAGGCCACCTGCTCCTCTTCCTGTTCCGGATTGTAACCGTAGTGGGCGAGCAGGGTCTGGTAACCGGCGGGGCGGGTCACCGTCTCTATGCCGTGCACCAGGGCGGAGAAGACCTGGTTGGAGAGAGAGGGGAGCAGGATGCCGATCGCCTTGCTGGTGGCGTTGGAGAGAATGTCCGGTGCCCGGTTGGGGATGTAGCCCAGCTCTTCCACCACGGCGGCGATCCGCCCCCGGGTGCCCTCGGCCACTGTGTGTGGATCGCGCAGGTAGCGGCTGACGGTCATCTTGGTGACCCCGGTCTGATCGGCGATGTCTTGCAGGGTGGGGCGGCGTTTGCGGGTGTCGTTCATCTTGGGTTCCGGCAGCAATGTTACAGGTAACATTACCTTTTTCACGCAATAAAGTCAGCATATGACGCCATCATTAGGAGAAATTTCGGATGATCAAGGGCAAGTGCTTCGAGGGGAAGCGATTCGAGCAGCAGGAAGTGGAAGGGGAGCAGTTCGCTGACTGCCGCTTCATCGACTGCAACTTCTCCTGGTTGGATCTGAGCGAGAGCCGCTTCGTCGACTGCAGCTTCTACGAACGGGAGCGCGAACTCGGCTGCTCGCTGCAGGGCTGCGATCTGCGGGAGGCCAGCTTCCTGCGCTGCGACCTGACCCTGGCGGATCTGAGCCGCAGCCAGTGCCTCGGGCTGGAGCTGCGCGACTGCCAGGCCATGGGCATCAACTTCGCCCGTGCCAGCTTCGCCAACCAGATCACCGTCAAGAGCTACTTCTGCGAGGCCCATCTGACCGGCAACAACTTCAGCTACGCCAACTTTGACGGCTGCCTGCTGGAGCGGTGCGAGCTGAGCGGCAACCGTTGGCAGGGGGCCAGCCTGCTGGGCGCCTCGCTGGCGGGATCCGATCTCAGCGGCTCCGAGTTTGGCCAGATAGACTGGGCCAGCTTCAACCTGCAGGGCTGCGATCTGCGCCAGTGCGACCTGCCCGGGCTGGATCTGCGTCTGGTCAAGCTGGACGGCGTGCAGATAAGCGAGGATCAGCAGCAGGGGCTGCTGGAGCAGATCGGCATGGTCGTCTTCCCCTGATGGCGCCAACCAGGATGGTGCGGGAAACTTCGTAAGTTTTCGTCATCGGCCAGCGAGATGGGCCTGGGCCAGCATGAAAAAAGCCTGCGGATGCAGGCTTTTTTCATGAGGCGCTCGATGGCATGTGCTCTTGAATACCAGTTAGCGCTTGGCCAACCACTTGGTCGGGTTGATGGCCTCACCCTGATAGCGGATCTCGAAGTAGAGGCCGGGTCTGTCCTGGCCGCCGCTGTCGCCGACCAGGGCCACGGGTTCGCCCTGCTCCACGCTCTGGCCAACCTGGCGCAGCAGTGACTGGTTGTGACCATAGAGGCTCATATAGCCTTTACCATGGTCTATCACCAGCAGCATGCCGAAGCCGTCAAGCCAGTCGGCGTAGACCACCTGTCCTGGCGCCACCGCCTTGACCTGGGTGCCTTCGCTGGCGCCGATCAGGGTGCCTTTCCACTTGAGCTCGGCGGTACGAGCCGAGCCGTAGGAGATGAGGATCGGGCCCTGTACCGGCCAGCGCAGGCTGCCATTGGTGCTGAGGCCACCGTAGCCGCCTGTGCTTGCCTTGGCGCTGCTGCGCGCGGCGGCTTGCTGTTGAGTCACCTTGTTTTGTTGTGCGGTCACTCTCTGCTGCTCGGCGGCGAGCCGTTGCTGCTCGCCGGCCTTCTGCTGTTGCGCCGCGATCCGCTGTTGTTCCGCAAGCCGCTTCTGTTCGGCGGCCAGGCGTTGTGCCTCCAGGCGACGCTGGCGTTCCTGTTCGGCTTTCAGCTTGGCGAGGCGTTCCCGCTCGGCCCGCTCACGGCGCTCCTGCTCTTCCCGCTGGCGGCGCAGCTCTTCCAGCCGGGCCTTCAGGGCCTTCTCCGCCTTGACCAGCTTGGTCAGCTTCTGCTCGTCATCCTGCACCGACAGCTGCAGCTGGTTGCGCACCTTGGCGCGGCTCTGCTGGCTGGCCAGCAGGCTCTGGTGGGACGCTTGCTGTTCGCTCAGCAGGGCTTGCAGCTTGCTTTCGGTCTCCTGGGTCGCCTGCTGGTTCTTGGCCAGCTTGGCGCGGGTCGCGCGCAGGGCGTCGATGGCCTCGATGCGGGCCTTGTTGAGATAGTCGAAATAGTCGAGGGCGCGGCTCAGTTTGGCCGGATCCTGCTGATTGAGCAGCAGTTTGAGGTAGTCGTGGTTGCCCGCCTGGAAGGCGCTTTCCGCCTGCTTGGCCAGCAACTGTTTCTGATGTTTGGCTTGTTGCTCCAGATCCAGCTTGTCCTGCTGCAGGTTCACCAGCTTTTGCTGGTTCTGCTTCAGCTGCAGTTTGGTCTGATCGAGCTTGGCGGCGGCGGCCGAGATGGCCTGCTCATCGGCCTTGAGCTGGGTATTGAGTTTGGCCAGCTCCTGCTTGCTGAGCTTGATGGTCTTCTGCTGTTCCTTGATCTGGGACTGCATGGTGCCGAGCTGCTGGTTGGCAGCCTGGGCCGTGCCGGCAGCGCCGATCAGGCAAAAAAACAGCGCGCCGGCCAACAGGCCGACGCGACTGGTTTTGGTTGAAATAACTTCGCATCCCCGCATGGGGCAGGATTATTTCAGAATCATCAGGGGCTTGCCAGTCATTTCCGGCGGCACAGGCAGACCCATCAGGGTCAACATGGTCGGGGCCAGATCGGACAGTTTGCCACCTTCCAGCACCTCGGCCTTGCGACCGAAGTAGATGAGGGGAACCGGCAGATTGGTGTGGGCGGTGTGCGCCTGACCGGTCTCTTCGTCCAGCATCTTCTCGGCGTTGCCGTGGTCGGCGGTGATCAGGCATTCGCCACCCACCTCGGCCAGGGCCTCGGTGACACGACCGATGCAGTGATCGACGGCCTCACAGGCCTTGACCGCGGCATCGAACACGCCGGTGTGACCGACCATGTCGCCGTTCGGGTAGTTGCAGATGATGACGTCGTACTTGCCGCTCTTGATGGCGCCGACCAGCTTGTCGGTCAGCTCTTCGGAGCTCATCTCCGGCTGCAGATCATAGGTGGCCACTTTCGGGCTGGCGACGATCTCGCGATCCTCACCGCTGAAGCAGGACTCTTCGCCACCGTTGAAGAAGAAGGTGACGTGGGCGTACTTCTCGGTCTCAGAGATGCGCAGCTGGGTCTTGCCCTGCTTGGCCAGCCACTCACCCAGGGTGTTCACCAGGGCTGTGGGCGGGTAGGCGCAGGTGGTTTTGATGTCGGCGGCGTATTCGGTCAGCATCACGAAGTTCAGCGCCGGGGTGACGGCACGGGCGAAGCCGGTGAAGTCGCTGTCGACGAAGGCGCGGGTGATCTCGCGGGCACGGTCGGCACGGAAGTTCATGAAGATCAACGCATCGCCATCCTGCATGGGGGCGGCGGCACCGATGCGGGTGGCCTTGACGAACTCATCGTTCTCGTCGCGGGCATAGGCGGCGGCCAGGGCTTCGCTGGCGCTGTCGGCGGTAAACTCACCCTTGCCCTGAGTCATCAGGTCATAGGCTTGCTGCACGCGGTCCCAACGGTTGTCACGGTCCATGGCGAAGTAGCGGCCGATCATGGAGGCGAAGCGACCCTTGCCCAGGCGGGCAAACAGGGCATCGAACTGCTCGATGGAGGACTGGGCGGAGCGCGGCGGCACGTCGCGGCCATCCAGGAAGGCGTGGAAATAGATCTGCTCGGCGCCACGCTTGGCGGCCATCTCGATCATGCCCATGATGTGCTCTTCATGGCTGTGTACGCCACCCGGTGACATCAGACCCATGATGTGCACGGCCTTGCCGTTGGTCACGGCGCCGTCAACAGCCTTGGCCAGCTCGACGTTCTGGAAGAAGTCGCCGTCCTTGATCTCCTTGGAGATGCGGGTCAGCTCCTGATACACGATGCGACCGGCACCTATGTTGACGTGACCCACTTCGGAGTTGCCCATCTGACCATCCGGCAGACCCACATCCAGGCCGGAGCCGGAGATCAGGGTGCTGGTGTAGTCACGGGCGAGACGGTCGAGGTTGGGGGTCTTGGCGGCAGCGACGGCGTTGTGCTCTTGCTTGGTGCTGTAGCCCCAACCGTCCATGATGACCAGAACCAAAGGTTTCTTAGCTGTTGACATAAGGCTATGTCCTCTCGGATAGGAATGAATTGCAGGAAGTGAAACTAGCGTAATATTACTACATCTGCCGAAATAGTCACCTGATAGCCAAGCCCCTCTGCGGCTTGGATTTTTTGCTGTTATCGGCCCGTTTTCGGCATGTTGCCGGCTTGTCTGCCAACCTCGTCATCGTCTTTACAACCGCTTTTGCATGCCCGCCAGACCCGCGTCTATGGCCGCTCTTCATGGGGGGAAACCCGCGCTCAACCCCTGATGGGAGCTTGCTCTCGCTTTGCCGCCAAGATGGCTGATCTTATCGGGGGCCCCATGTATACTCGGGCCCTTGTCTTGGTCCCTGGATAGTAGAAGATGCAAGAGTATTTGGATTTTGCGGCCCGCAACCCGCTGCTGGCAGCAGCCTGGTTCGGCCTGGCAGGCACCCTGGTGTACACCACGGTGCGTGCTCGTTTTTCTCCGGTGAAGGCGGTGAACAACCACACCGCCACCCTGCTGATCAACCGTGAAAGTGCCACAGTGGTGGACATTCGCAGTCAGGAAGAGTTTGCCAAGGGCCACCTGGCCGGCGCTCATCACCTGCCCCTCACCCAGATCCAGGCCAATAATCTGGGTCCGGTTGAAAAGCATAAAGATGCCCCCATCATAGTGGTGTGCGAGTCGGGGATGACCGCTGGTGGCGCGGGTCGCCTACTGAGCAAGGCCGGTTTCAAGCAGGTGTATACGCTCAGCGGTGGCATGGCCCAATGGCGTGCAGAGAATCTGCCGGTAACCAAAAAACGCTGATTTAAGGGCCTGCGCCCACTCATTTTCTTAAAAAGGAATCAAACGAAATGGCTGACGAAATCAACAACCAGGAAGTGCAACCGGAATTCCACATCCAGCGTGTCTACACCAAGGATGTCTCCTTCGAAGCGCCGAACACTCCGCACATCTTCCAGAAAGAGTGGCAGCCGGACGTCAAGCTGGACATGGACACCAAGACCAGCGTGCTGGCCGACGGCGTGTACGAGGTCGTGCTGACCCTGACCGTGACCTGCAAGCTGGAAACCGAGACCGCCTTCCTGTGTGAAGTGCAGCAGGCCGGTATCTTCTCCATCGGCAACCTGCCGGAGCCGCAGCTGGCTCACTGCCTGGCCGCCTTCTGCCCCAACATCCTGTTCCCCTATGCCCGCGAAGCCGTGGCTAACCTGGTGAGCAAGGGCTCCTTCCCGCAGCTGAACCTGGCACCGGTCAACTTCGATGCCCTGTTTGCCCAGCACATGGCGCAGGCACAGGCCCAGCAGGCGACTGCGGAAGCCTGATAATGGCCGACCAGATCGCTATCTCGGTCTTGGGGGCGGGGTCTTACGGCTCCGCCCTTGCCATTTCTCTGGCACGCAACGGTCATCCGACCCTGCTGTGGGGTCACGATCCCGCTCATGTCGCCGTGCTGGAACAAGATCGCTGCAACAAGACCTTCCTGCCGGATGTCCCTTTCCCCGCCGATCTGCAGCTGACTGCCGACTTGCAGCAGGCGGTGCAAGCCGCCCCCGTGCTGCTGCTGGTGGTACCGAGCCATGTGTTCGGTCAGGTGCTGGCCCGGGTCAAGCCCTTCCTGCGCCCCGATACCCGTATCGCCTGGGCTACCAAGGGGCTGGAGCCGGACAGTGGCCGGCTGCTGCAGGACGTGGCCCGCGAGGTGCTGGGTGAGGATATCCCGCTGGCGGTGATCTCAGGCCCGACCTTCGCCAGGGAGCTGGCCGCCGGGTTGCCGACCGCCATCTCGGTGGCGTCGACCCACGACGACTTCGCCGACGATCTCTCGCTGCTGCTGCACTGTGGCCGTTCGTTCCGGGTCTATACCAACCCGGACTTCATCGGCCTGCAGCTGGGCGGGGCGGTCAAAAACGTCATCGCCATCGGTGCCGGCCTCTCCGACGGCTTGGGTTTTGGCGCCAACGCCAGGACAGCGCTCATCACCCGGGGTCTGGTGGAGATGCAGCGCCTTGGCGCCGCCCTCGGTGCCGATGCCAAGACCTTCATGGGGATGGCGGGGCTCGGGGATCTGGTGCTGACCTGTACCGACAACCAGTCTCGCAACCGCCGCTTCGGGCTGGCGCTCGGGGCTGGCAAGACGGTGGAGACCGCCATGGCCGAGATCGGCCAGGTGGTGGAAGGCTATCGCAACACCAAGGAGGTGCATCTGCTGGCGGCCCGCTGCGGCGTCGAGATGCCCATCTGCGAGCAGATCTTCCAGGTGCTCTATCAGGGCAAGAACCCGAAAGAGGCCGCCATCGCCCTGCTCAGCCGGGACAAGCGCGACGAGTGATCCTGTTCGGCTCGCCGGATAGCAAAAGGCCCCGCCAGGATCTGGCGGGGCCTTTTTCATGAGCGGCAGGGCCGATCAATAGTAGGAGTGATCACCACGCTGGTGCTCGGTGGCATCTTTCACGCCGTTGAGCTCGCCCGGGAATTTCTCCAGCAGTTGCTTCTCGATCCCCTCTTTCAGGGTGTAATCCACCTGTGAGCAGCCGTTGCAACCACCACCGAACTGCAAAATCGCCAGCTTGTCGTCGGTGATGTCAATCAAGGTCACCTTGCCACCGTGACCGGCCAGCATGGGGTTCACCTCTGACATCAGCACGTATTCGATGCGATCGGCCAGGGGGGCATCGTCGGCGACCTTGCGCATCTTGGCATTCGGCGCCTTGAGGGTGAGCTGGGAGCCCATCTGATCGGTGACGAAATCTATGGTGGCATCCACCAGATAAGGGGAGCTCAGGGGATCGACCAGGCAGTCGAAGCCGCTGAAAGGCAGGTGTTGATCTTCCGGGTCCACCGCATCCGGTGGGCAATAAGAGACGCCGCACTCGGCGTTCTGGGTTCCCGGATTGACCACAAACACCCGGATATTGGTGCCATCAGGCTGATTTTCCAGCAGCTTGCGGAAATGCGCCTGGGCGGTGTCGGAAATGCTGATCATCACTATCCTCATAAACCTGAGTGTACGACTAGGGTATTCATGATAACTCTCTTGGCAGGGCTTGGGTAGCATGGCAGTAGTTGCTTGCTGTGCTTCATGATGTGACAGAGAGCGGCAAAGTGCTCACTCCGTTACTCCTTCATGCCGTGGTTATAAAAATGAGCAGCCGAGTGGAGCCTGTTCTGCGTGGGCGTCATTTCAGGTGCTTCAGGGTGCGGCAGATTGCCCAGACTTCAACCCGTTGGACACCGCTCTCGTGGAGCAAGCGGGTGAGCTGGCCCGCGGTGGCACCCGTGGTGACCACATCGTCGAGCAGCGCCACGTGGCGATAGTGGTGGGTTCGGATCTGAAAGGCGCCGCGCAGGTTGCGCCGACGTTGGCCGGCACTCAGCCTGGTCTGCTGCGGGGTGGCCTTGGCTCGGCGCAGCAGTCCGTTGTCGCAGGGGATGCCGGTGATCTCGGCAAGAGTATCGGCGATCTCCTGCGCCTGATTGAAGCCGCGCCACCAGTGTCGCCACCAGTGCAACGGCACCGGAATGATGACCTCGGGCGGCTGCGCGAGATCCAGATGGTCGGCCAGCAAGCGTGCGAGGGGGGACGCCAACAGGATCTGGCCCGAGTACTTGAGGCGGGGGATGAGCAGGGGGTAGGGCGGTAGGTAGTCGCCGATCACCTGCAGTCGCTGCCAGGGTGGTGGCCGGCGCTGGCAGCGGCCGCAGAGGATCCCTTCGGCCGGCAGCGGGGCGGCGCACAGTTGGCAGCGAGGCTCCTGTTGTCGCAGGGCCCGCTGGCACCAGTCGCACAGCAGGGGCTTGTCGTCACAGGGCTGGCGGCAGAGCAGACAGAGCCCCAGCCAGTCGGCCCGACTGCCGAGGATCGGACTTGCTTTGGCGAGCAGCCGCTTTAACATGCAGGCACCAAGCGGATAAACAGGGATCTTGAGTCTAGATGAGCATATCGGTTGAGCGGTTTGGCCAGGGGCCGGATCTGGTGTTGTTGCATGGCTGGGGCATGAATGGCGCTGTCTGGCACGGCATAGCCCAGCAGCTGGCGGACCATTATCGGGTGCATCTGGTGGATCTGCCCGGCTTCGGCAACAGTCCCCTGAACGACGGGAGTGACTATTCCCTGTCCTGGCTGGCAGAGCTGGTGGCCAGCGTATTGCCGGAGCGTTGTCATCTGCTCGGCTGGTCCCTCGGCGGCCTGGTGGCGAGCCAGTTGGCCCTGACTCATCCTGAGCGGGTGCAATCCCTGATCACGGTTGCCAGTTCGCCCTGTTTTATGGCGCGGGATGAGTGGCCCGGCATCGCGCCCAAGGTGCTGGCCGGCTTCAACCAGATGCTGGCGGGGGACTTCAAGCAGACCATAGAGCGCTTCCTGGCGATCCAGGCCATGGGCAGCGAGCACGCCCGGGATGACATCCGTCAGCTGCGCCACTGGCTGGCGGAGCGGCCGGTGCCCCAGCTTGCGGCGCTGGAGGCCGGCCTCTGCCTGCTGGCCGATGTCGATCTGCGGGATGAACTATCTGCGCTCAGCCTGCCCTGGCTGCGCATCTACGGCAGGCTGGATTCGCTGGTGCCCAAGGCGGCCATCCCGCTGTTGGACGAGCGCTATCCGCATAGCCGCAGCCTGGTGCTGGACAAGGCCTCCCATGCTCCCTTCATCTCCCATCCGGCGCAGTTCATCGCCATGGTGCGGGAGTTCATCGGCTGAAAAGCGAGCGGCAGGCTTCAATAATTCCTCTGGGTGGTGAATAATCAGTCAACAGCCAGAGGAGCAAGATGATGCGTATAGATTCCGCCATGACGACGGGAGTACAGGGATTCCAGCGGGCGGAACTGCTCGCCGAGCAGGCATCCGGCCAGATCGCCCGCCTCAATACGCCGGGCGGCGATCGGGTGGAGCTGCCGGACGAGCTGGTCACGCTCAAGGTGGCCGAGCTGCAGGCCGGCGCCTCCGGCAAGGTGATCCAGACCGCCAGCGACATGCTGGGTACCCTGATCGACATCAGGGTGTGAGATGAACATCAACGTCGGTCTGCCGCCGATGATTCCCAATCAGCTGCACCCGCAGATGGAATCGGCACGGACTGACAATCGCCGCACCGAACTCGTACCCCAGGCGCGCCAGGGCGAGGCCTCCGCTGCCGAGTCCGGCGTGGCCTCCCAGAAAGACCAGTCCAGGGCCGCCCAGGCCAACCCCGCTGCCCAATCCTCCCGTGAGAGTACGCCAGCCAGCCCGACGGCGGCGCCCCAGCGCTTTGTCGACGCCACCGATGAAGACGGGAAGCGCAGGCAGCAGGAGTCAGGCCAGCAGGAGCAACAGAAGCAACAGCAGCGGGTGGAGCGGGGTCGTGAGATGCGCCAGCATGAGCAGGTGCGCGCTGCCGCCCTGGCACCGGCCGAGCCCTCCTCCCAGGATCTGAGCGTGGCCCGCACCGCCACGCTCAAGCAGGCGCAGGCCCGCAGGGAGCTGATGGAGGTCGAGCCTGCCAGCGGTGCATCCGGCCCGCTCGGTGCCTATATGGACAGACGCAATCAGATCATCGCCCAGCACTATCGGCAGGCGGTCAGGCCCACCCCCCGTCAGAGCTTCAGCCTGGATATCTAAGTCGCCTACTGTCAGTGCAGGGCAACCTTGATGGCCTGTGACTCCTCAGCCTTGGCGAAGACCCATGAAAAAGCCCCTTTCGGGGCTTTTTCATCGTGCCGGTCGGCTATTTCTTGTTCTTGGAGAGGGCGGCGGCGAAGGCGTTGCCCATGGCCCCCCCGATGGGATTGGCCGGCCTCGGCTCGCTTCTCGCCTTGGGCGCGCCCATCGTTTGACGCGGCTCGGCTGGTTTGCGGGCCTGCTGCCCACTCTTCTCGCCGGCTTTCTCATTGAGGCGCATGGTGAGGCTGATCCGCTTGCGCGGGGCATCCACCTCCAGCACCTTGACCCGCACTATGTCGCCCGCCTTGACCACCTCGCGGGGATCCTTGATGAAGCGATCGGTCAGGTAGGAGATGTGCACCAGCCCGTCCTGATGCACGCCGATGTCGACGAAGGCGCCGAAGTTGGTGACGTTGGTGACCACGCCCTCCAGCACCATCTCGGGCACCAGGTCGCTGATCTTCTCCACCCCGTCCTTGAAGGTGGCGGTCTTGAACTCGGGGCGCGGGTCACGGCCCGGCTTGTCCAGTTCACCTATGATGTCGGTGACCGTGGGGACCCCGAATCGCTCATCTGTGTAGTCGGCGGCCCTCAGGCCGCGCAGCAGGCTGCCGTTGCCGAGCAGGCTCTCCACTTGCTGCTGGAGTTGCGCCAGGATCCGCTCCACCACGGGATAGGATTCCGGGTGCACCGCCGAGCCGTCCAGCGGGTTGCTGCCGCCGCGAATGCGCAGGAAGCCGGCGCACTGCTCGAACGCCTTGGGGCCGAGCCGGCTCACCTTGAGCAGTTGCTGGCGGTTGTGGAAGGCGCCGTTGTCGTCTCTGTAGGCGACTATGTTCTGGGCCAGGGTCTGGGAGAGGCCGGAGACCCGGTTGAGCAGGGCGACCGAGGCGGTGTTCACGTCCACCCCCACCGCGTTCACGCAATCCTCGACCACGGCGTCCAGCCGGCGCGCCAGCTGGCTCTGACCCACATCGTGCTGGTATTGGCCCACGCCTATGCTCTTGGGATCGATCTTGACCAGCTCGGCCAGGGGATCCTGCAGCCGGCGGGCGATGGAGACGGCACCGCGGATGGAGACGTCGAGATCCGGGAACTCCTGGGAGGCGAGTTCGGAGGCGGAGTAGACGGAGGCGCCGGCTTCGCTCACCACTATTTTCTGCGCCTTGGCGGCGGGATAGCGCTCGAACAGATCGCTCACCAGCCGGTCGGTTTCCCGCGAGGCGGTGCCGTTGCCGATGCTGATGAGCTCGACCTTGTGCTTCTGGCACAGCTCGCTCAGGGTCCTGAGGCTCTGATCGACTTGCTTCTTGGGTTCGAACGGGTAGATGGTCGCGTGATCGACCAGCTTGCCGGTGGCATCGACCACGGCTACCTTGACCCCGGTACGGATGCCCGGATCCAGCCCCATGGTGCAGCGCATACCGGCCGGCGCCGCCATCAGCAGATCCTGCAGGTTCATGGCAAACACCTTGATCGCCTCTTCCTCGGCACTCTCGCGGATGCGGCCGATGAGCTCGGTCTCCATCTGCAGCGAGAGTTTGATCTTCCAGGTCCAGCTCACTACCCCCTGCAGCCACTTGTCGGCCGGCCGGCCCTGCAGGTTCAGCCTGAGGTGATGGGTGATGATGCCCTCGCAGGGGCTGGCGCTCTCGTCGTCGCCGGTCACCAGCGCCAGGTTGAGCACCCCTTCATTGCGGCCACGCAGCATGGCCAGCACCCGGTGGGAGGGGGCCTTGTGCAGCGGCTCATCGTGTTCGAAGTAGTCCTTGAACTTGGCCCCTTCCTGCTCCTTGCCCGCCACCACCCGTGCGCGCAGGGTGGCGTTTTGCCACAGGTAGTCCCGCAGCTTCTCCAGCAGATCGGCCTGCTCGGCGAAGCGCTCCATCAGTATGTAGCGGGCGCCGTCGAGGGCGGCCTTGCTGTCGTTTATTCCCTGCTCGGCATTGAGGAAGCGGGCCGCCTCCTGCTCCGGATCCTGCATGGGGTCGGTGAGCAACAGATTGGCCAGCGGCTCCAGCCCGGCTTCGATGGCCATCTGCCCCTTGGTGCGACGTTTGGGCTTGTAGGGGAGATAGAGATCTTCCAGCCGGGTCTTGCTGTCGGCACCGTTCAGCTCGCGCGCCAGCTCGGGGGTCAGCTTGCCCTGCTCCTCGATGGAGCGAATGATCACCTGGCGGCGATCTTCCAGTTCACGCAGATAGCCGAGGCGGCTCTCCAGGGTACGCAGCTGACTGTCGTCCAGGCCGCCGGTCACCTCCTTGCGATAACGGGCGATGAAGGGCACGGTGGAACCTTCGTCCAGCAGGCGCACGGCGGCCTGCACCTGTTCCGGGCGGGCATTCAGCTCACCGGCAATCTGTCTCTCAATTACATGGCTGTGCATCTGGGGTCTCTGTGGTCGGGTCCTGTCTAACTGGCCAGCGCGGGGCTATGTCGCCGTGCAAGGGGTCTGTCCTGGCGGTACTCAAGGTACCAGCCAGGCCGCTGCAGCGCGGGCCGGTTGGCGCCGCAAGGCGCCGGGTGTGAGCACTATATGAGGTCGACGCTGGGGATGCCACCCCGGGCAAGGGCGCCAGCCTGACCCCGCGGGGGCAGGTGGTCACCGGGGCGGGTGGGCCCGCGCTCTCCCGATAGGGTCACTTGGGGTAGCTGATGTCGTTGACATACCAGCAGGCGTCACCGACGGGGGTGCGCACTATGGCCTCATCCCCCACCTCCTTCTTGAGCAGGGCGCGGGCCATGGGGGAGTCGATAGAGATGTAATCCTTGCGACCGAAGATCTCGTCATAGCCGACGATGCGAAAGCGCTTGGTCTCTCCCTCTTCGCTCTCCACCTCGACCCAGGCGCCGAAGAACACCTTGCCCTCCTGGGACGGGGCATAATCGACTATGGTCAGCTCCTCCAGGCACTTGCGCAGGTAACGCACCCGCCGATCGATCTCCCGCAGCCGCTTCTTGTTGTACTGGTAGTCGGCGTTCTCGCTGCGATCCCCCAGGCTCGCCGCCCAGGCCACCTTCTTGGTGACCTCGGGCCGCTCCTCGCGCCACAGGGTGTCGTGCTCCTGCCGGAGTCTGTTGTAGCCTTCGCGGGTGATGAGTTTGGTTTTCATGAGCTTATCAATCCCTTGCGCCAGCATGGCGGGTTGCATTGTGCTGCCCGGGATCTTAGCCATTGGCGTCTGGCTGTCGAGCAAAAAGGTGCCACAAGCTTGTCCAGCGCGGGTGCCATCCCCCGTGGTTCCCGGGATGAGGGTAATAACCGGTAACATATTTATGCTTTGTCGTTGCCGGGGGGCGCCCTAGTATTGGGGCAGAAGAGAGAGAGGAGAGGCAGCGATGAGTCAGCAATACAAGGTTCTGGTGGTCGACGACGATCTGAAATTACGCTCCCTGCTGGAGCGTTACCTCACCGAGCAGGGGTTCATGGTGCGGGGCGTCGCCAACGGTGAGCAGGCCGATCGGCTGCTGACCCGTGAGAACTTCAGCCTGATGGTGCTGGACCTGATGCTGCCGGGGGAGGATGGACTCTCCATCTGCCGCCGCCTGCGCGAGGCGGGTAACCAGATACCTGTGTTGATGCTCACCGCCAAGGGGGACGAGGTGGATCGCATCGTCGGGCTCGAGATGGGGGCCGATGACTACCTGCCCAAGCCGTTCAACCCTCGCGAGCTGCTGGCCCGGATCCGCGCCGTGCTACGGCGCCACACCGTCGAGCTGCCCGGTGCCCCCTCTTCCGCCGAGAAGGTGGTGAGCTTTGGCGCCCATCAACTCAACCTGGCGACCCGTGAGCTGAGCCGCGACGGCGACCCCGTCGCCCTGACCAGCGGCGAGTTTGCGGTGCTCAAGGTGCTGGTGAGCCACCCCCGCGAGCCGCTCTCCCGTGACAAGCTGATGAACCTGGCCCGGGGCCGCGAGTACACCGCGACCGAGCGCAGCATAGACGTGCAGGTGTCCCGCCTGCGCCGCCTGCTGGAGCAGGACCCGGCCCAGCCCCGTTACCTGCAGACCGTCTGGGGTCTGGGTTATGTGTTTGTGCCGGACGGTGATGGCGCATGAAGAAAGTGAGCAGCATGTTCTCCCGCATGCTCTGGTTCCTGGCTGCCGTGTTGGTGGTCTATCAGTTTGTCTCCTATGTCACCTTCTATAACTATCTGCTGTCACCCACCGTCAAGCAGATCAGCCATCTGCTGGCCAATCAGGTCAAGCTGATCTTCCCCATCGACAGCAAGCAGCTGGCGCTGAGCGAAGATGCCGAGGCGCTGGTCTATGTGGCCACCGGCAGTGACATCTACACCCAGAGCGAAGCGGAGCAGCACGGGCTCAACGACTCCAAACCCTACGCCTATCTGGAAGAGAACATCAGCCGTGAGCTGAAGGGGCCGACCAAGGTGCGGGTCGAGATCCAGGATCACTACATCATCTGGATCCAGCCGCCCCATGCCAGCCAGATATGGGTGCGGATCCCGCTGACCGAGATCGAGGATGATGACATCGAGCCGCTGATCATCTACATGAGCGTGCTGCTGGTGGTGACCCTGTTTGCCGCCTGGCGCTTCGCCCGCCAGCTGGTGCGTCCGCTGGAGGATCTGGAGGCGGGCGCCGTGGCGGTGGCGCGCGGCAACTTCCCCGATGCGCTGGGGGAACGAGGCTCGCGGGAGGTGCGCCGGCTGACCCGCACCTTCAACCACATGTCGAGCTCCATCAAGCGGCTGATCGAGGAGCGCAACCTGATGATGGCCGGGGTCTCCCACGATCTGCGCACCCCCTTGACCCGCATCCGGCTGGCGACCGAGATGATGTCGTCCGGAGACGAGTACTTGCGGGAGAGCATCAACGCGGACATCGATGAATCCAACGGTATCATCGATCAGTTCATCGACTACATACGCCCGGACGAGGGGCTGGACACCCAGCAGATCGATCTGACCCAGCTGATCCACGATGCCCTGCTGATGCAGACCGATCAGGGGCTGGAGCTGGAGCTGGTCTTGCCGGAGCAGGCGGTGCGGGTGGCCTGCAACCCCATCAGCCTTCGCCGCATCCTCAACAACCTGTCGGGCAACTCGCGACGCTATGGGGCGAGCCGGCTGCAGGTGGAGCTGAAAGACGACGGTCACTGGGTCCGGCTGCGGCTGTCGGACGATGGTCCCGGCATTCCGGCCCAGGATCACTCCCGGGTCCTCAAGCCCTTTACCCAGGGCAATGTGGCGCGCACCGGGGGTGGCAGCGGGCTGGGGTTGGCGATCGTCGCCAAGATAGTGTCCCAGCACCACGGCACCATACGGCTGGGAGACTCGGAGCTGGGGGGCCTGCTGGTGGAGATCCGGCTGCCCAAGCACCAGCCGCTGGAGTGGATGGATTGAGAAGGGGCGCATCGATGGATGCGCCCCTTTTGCATTGTCAGGCCTGGGGTTCGCTCGTCTTGCGGTAGCGCTTGCCGTATTTCAGCTGCTGAATGAGCAGGGCCGCCACTATCAGGGCCAGCCCTATGGGGGTCGCCGGGTGTATGGTCTCGCCGATCAGCAGGTTGAGCAGCACCAGGGAGGCGAAGGGCGAGATGAAGATGAGGTTGCTGATGGGCGCCGTGTTGGTGGCGTGGCGCAGGGCCATCAACCAGAGCACGAAGCCGAACCCCATCTCGAACAGGCCGACATAGATGGCGCCGGCCCAACCCTGCCAGGCGGTCATGGCAAAGTCGGAGAGCAGCCAGGTCGCCACGACGATAAACGGCAGGCTGATGAGGAAGCCGAGCAGCAGGCTGACCACAGGATCGCCCTGGTTGCGGGTGTTGAGGATCCAGTAGCCGGCCCAGATCAGGGTCGACACCAGTGCCAGCGTCACCCCGAGCGGGCTGTCGAACTGCAGGCCGAACACATCCCCCTTGGTGGCGATCACCAGGGCGCCGAAGTAACCCAGCACTATGGCGACCCCGTCGCGGCGGCGCAGCTTCTGGCCGAGGAAGGGGACGGCCAGCAGACTGAGGGTGATGGCCCAGGTGTAGTTGAGGGTCTGTGCCTGCTGGGCGGGCAGCAGATCATAGGCCTTGAACAGCAGCAGGTAATAGAGGAAGGGATTCAACACCCCCAATGCCAGATAGTAGAAGGGACGCTCCTTGATATAGCTCCGCAGCAGCGACAGCTTGCCCTGTTTGGCAACGATAGCGCCGAGAGTCAGGGTCGAGGTCAGGGCCGCCACGAGCAGCAGCTGCACCGGCTCGAAGTAGGCGAGGGAGATCTTGAAGGCGGTGGCCACCGTCGACCAGAGGGCGACGGCGCAGAGTCCATATTGATAGGCTTTTTTCTGATCTTTGAGCATCGGGGTCGTTCCGCTGACAGAGGCAAGGGCGCAGTCTATCAGCCTGTTTGCAACATTGTCGTTACCGGTTTGCGGTAGGCGGGCAGGGGATCGTCAGCGAGATCCATCCGCCACACAAAGTTGCGCACTATCTGTCCGCCCGCCCTTGCGCGAATTGAAAAAATCCGTATAATCCCCTCCGCTTACCCATGAGGTAAGCCAGACGATTGGTCTGCTGCTGAGCTTCCCGTTTACGAGTCGCCAGCCATACAGTCCTCCCGATATGGGAGGAAACGTGAAAAATCGCACCTCTGGCGGGAGTATTCTCGGTCGGGCGGTGTTGATTTATGTTCTTTTATCTATTGGAGCTCTGTCAATGCAGAACCAAAGAATCCGTATTCGCCTGAAGGCTTTTGATCATCGCCTGATCGATCAATCCACAGCGGAAATCGTTGAAACTGCAAAGCGCACTGGCGCGCAGGTTCGCGGTCCTATCCCGCTGCCGACTCGCAAAGAGCGCTTCACCGTCCTGATCTCCCCGCACGTCAACAAAGATGCGCGTGATCAGTACGAGATCCGCACTCACAAGCGTCTGGTAGACATCGTTGAGCCGACTGACAAGACCGTAGACGCCCTGATGCGTCTGGATCTGGCAGCCGGTGTAGACGTCCAGATCAGCCTGGGTTAATTACGGAAAGAGGTTGATAACAATGACAATCGGTCTTGTAGGTCGCAAAGTGGGTATGACTCGCATCTTCACTGAAGATGGCGTTTCTATCCCGGTGACTGTTATCGAAGTTGAAGCTAACCGTGTAACTCAGGTCAAATCTGTAGAAACCGACGGCTACAACGCTATTCAAGTTACCACTGGCGCCAAAAAAGCCAGCCGTGTAACCAAGCCGGAAGCTGGCCACTTCGCCAAAGCTGGTGTCGAAGCCGGCCGCGGTCTGTGGGAATTCCGCCTGAACAACGGTGAAACTTTCACTGTTGGTAGCGAGCTGAAAGTAGATCTTCTCGCTGACGTTAAGATGGTAGACGTTACTGGCACATCCAAGGGTAAAGGTTTTGCGGGCACTGTAAAGCGCCACAACTTCCGCACCCAGGATATGACCCACGGTAACTCCTTGTCTCACCGCGCTCCGGGTTCTATCGGTCAGAACCAGACTCCGGGTCGTGTATTCAAGGGCAAAAAGATGGCTGGTCACATGGGTGCTGAGCGTGTAACGACTCAGAACCTGGAACTGGTTCGTGTTGACGCTGAACGTAACCTGCTGCTCATCAAAGGTGCAGTACCGGGTGCAACCAACGGCAACGTGATCGTCAAACCTGCCGTCAAAGCGTAACGTCTGAGGAGATAGTAATGGAATTGGTAATGAAAGACGCCAAGAGCGCTCTTGAAGTTTCCGAGACTACCTTCGGGCGCGAATTCAACGAAGCTCTGGTTCACCAGGTCGTCGTTGCATATGCCGCAGGTGCCCGTCAGGGTACTCGTGCGCAGCTGACTCGCTCTGAAGTGTCTGGTGGCGGCAAAAAGCCGTGGCGTCAGAAGGGTACTGGTCGTGCCCGTGCTGGCTCCATCCGTTCGCCCATTTGGCGTTCCGGTGGTGTGACTTTTGCTGCTAAGCCGCAAGATCACAGCCAAAAAGTTAACAAGAAGATGTACCGCGGCGCTATCCGTAGCATCCTGTCCGAGCTGGTACGTCAAGAGCGCCTGATCGTTGTTGAGAAATTCGGCATCGAAGCGCCGAAGACTAAAGAACTGATCGCCAAGCTGAAAGAGATGGAACTGACTGACGTTCTGATCGTGACTGCTGAAGTCGATGAGAACCTGTTCCTGGCTGCTCGCAACCTGTACAAAGTTGACGTGCGTGACGTTGCCGGTATCGACCCGGTCAGCCTGATCGCTTTCGACAAGATTCTGATGACTGCTGATGCAGTTAAGCAAATCGAGGAGATGCTGGCATGATCCGCGAAGAGCGTTTGTTGAAAGTTCTGAAGGCTCCGCATATCTCTGAAAAGAGCACCATGGTCGCAGAAAAGCAGAACACTATCGTGTTCAAGATTGCTGTTGATGCCACCAAGGCGGAAGTCAAAGCTGCAGTTGCGAAACTGTTCGAGGTCGAAGTTGAGACCGTCCGTACCCTGAACATGAAGGGTAAAACCAAGCGCTCAGGTGCGCGTGTAGGCCGTCGTTCCGATTGGAAAAAGGCTTATGTGACCCTGAAAGCTGGTCAGGACATCGACTTCATGGGCGCAGCCGAGTAAGAGGAGTTCTGAAAAATGGCAATCGTTAAGTGCAAGCCTACTTCTCCGGGCCGCCGCCACGTCGTTAAGATCGTCAATCAAGAGCTGTACAAGGGTAAGCCCTTCGCCGCTCTGCTGGACAGCAAAAGCAAGTCCGGTGGTCGTAACAACAACGGCCGTATCACTACCCGTCATATCGGTGGTGGTCACAAGCAACACTACCGTATCGTCGACTTCAAGCGCGACAAAGACGGTATCCCGGCTAAAGTAGAACGCCTGGAATACGATCCTAACCGTACCGCTAACATCGCTCTGGTGTTGTATGCAGACGGTGAGCGTCGTTACATCCTGGCGCCGAAAGGCCTGAAAGCTGGTGACGCTATCGCTTCTGGTGTTGATGCTGCAATCAAGGTGGGTAACACCCTGCCGATGCGCAACATCCCGGTCGGTTCTACCGTTCACGCCGTAGAGATGAAACCTGGTAAAGGTGCCCAGCTGGCTCGTTCCGCTGGTACTTTCATCCAGATCCTGGCGCGTGATGGTAACTATGTAACTCTGCGTCTGCGTTCCGGCGAAGTACGTAAAGTTCTGGCCGAGTGCCGCGCTACCATCGGTGAAGTCGGTAACTCCGAGCACATGCTGCGTCAACTGGGTAAAGCCGGTGCAAACCGCTGGCGTGGTATTCGTCCGACCGTTCGCGGTATGGCGATGAACCCGGTTGATCACCCGCACGGTGGTGGTGAGGGTCGTAACAAAGGCATGCAGCCTGTGTCCCCATGGGGCCAGAAGGCTAAAGGCTTCAAGACCCGTAAGAACAAGCGTACCGACAAGTACATCGTACGTCGTCGTAACAAGTAATTGTTAACATAGAGGAATCACCATGCCACGTTCTCTCAAGAAGGGTCCTTTTATTGACCTGCACTTGCTGAAGAAGGTAGAGAAAGCGGTGGAAAGCGGGGATAAAAAGCCGGTTAAGACCTGGTCCCGTCGTTCAATGATCATCCCGAATATGATCGGTTTGACCATCGCTGTCCATAATGGTCGTCAGCACGTTCCGGTTTTCGTTACCGAAGAAATGATCGGTCACAAACTGGGTGAATTCGCACCGACTCGTACTTATCGCGGCCATGCTGCTGATAAGAAGGCTAAGAAGCGCTAAGGGATAAATGATGGAAGCTATCGCTAAACACCGTTATGCCCGTACTTCTGCCCAGAAAGCTCGTCTGGTAGCCGATCAAGTACGTGGTCTGTCCGTAGACAAGGCTCTGACTCTCCTGACCTTCAGCCCGAAAAAGGCTGCTGTTCTGGTGAAGAAAGTGCTGGAATCTGCCATTGCAAACGCTGAGCACAACGAAGGCGCCGACATCGACGCCCTGCGTGTTGCTACTATCATGGTCGACGAAGGTCCCTCCATGAAGCGCATCCGTCCTCGTGCCAAAGGTCGCGCGGATCGTATCCTCAAGCGTACCGCTCACATCACTGTAGTGGTATCCGACGCTAAGGCTGGGAGATAAGCAATGGGTCAGAAAGTACATCCTAATGGCATTCGCCTGGGTATTACCAAGCCTTGGAATTCTACCTGGTTCGCGAACACCAAAGACTTCGCTGACAACCTGTACAGCGATTTTCAAGTACGCCAGTTCCTGACCAAGGAGCTGAAAAACGCGTCCTTGTCCAAGATCACCATCGAGCGTCCGGCCAAGAGCATCCGTGTGACCATTCACACCGCTCGTCCGGGTGTTGTGATCGGTAAGAAAGGCGAAGACGTTGAGAAACTGCGCAAAGCCGTCGCCGTCATTGCTGGCGTGCCTGCTCAGATCAACATTTCCGAAGTCCGCAAGCCGGAGCTGGATGGCAAACTCGTTGCCGACAGCATCACTTCCCAGCTGGAACGTCGCGTAATGTTCCGTCGTGCTATGAAGCGCGCCGTACAGAACGCCATGCGCCTGGGTGCCAAGGGCATCAAAGTGGAAGTGTCCGGTCGTCTGGGCGGCGCTGAAATCGCGCGTACCGAATGGTACCGTGAAGGTCGTGTGCCTTTGCACACCCTGCGTGCCGACATCGACTACGCAACTTCTGAAGCCCACACCACTTACGGTGTGATCGGCGTCAAAGTTTGGATCTTCAAGGGCGAAGTTCTGGGCGGTCTGGCTGCAGTCAATGCTGCCGCTGCTCAAGAGCAAGCTCCTGCAAAGCCCAAGCGTGACAACAAGCGCCGCGCTGCTAAGTAAGGAGATTCGGTAAATGTTGCAACCAAAGCGTACTAAATTCCGCAAGACCCACAAAGGTCGTAACCGCGGTCTGGCCAACTCTGGTAACGAAGTTTCCTTCGGTACCTTTGGCCTGAAGGCGACTACCCGTGGTCAACTGACTGCTCGTCAAATCGAAGCAGCCCGTCGTGCCATGACCCGTCACGTTAAGCGTCAGGGTAAGATCTGGATCCGTGTGTTCCCGGACAAGCCGATTACCGAAAAGCCCCTCGAAGTTCGTATGGGTAAAGGTAAGGGTAACGTCGAATACTGGGTATGCCCGATCCAACCTGGCAAGGTTCTGTACGAGATGGATGGTGTTCCTGAGGCTCTGGCTCGTGAAGCCTTCGCCCTGGCCGCTGCCAAGCTGTCCGTTCAGACCACTTTCGTAATTAAGACGGTGATGTGATGAAAGCCCAAGATCTGCGTCAAAAGAGCGTCGATGAACTGAACCAGGAGCTGCTGGGTCTGCTGCGTGAGCAATTCAACATGCGCATGCAAGCATCCACCGGCCAGCTGGCTCAGACTCACACTCTGAAACAAGTGCGTCGTGACGTCGCACGTATTAAGACTGTACTGACAGAGAAGGCAGGTGCGTAATGACTGACAAAATCCGTACTCTGCAAGGTCGTGTAATTAGCGACAAGATGGACAAGTCCATCACCGTCGCTATCGAGCGCAAGGTAAAGCACCCGATCTACGGTAAGATCATCAAGCGCACTACCAAGCTGCACGTACATGACGAAAACAACGAGTGTAAAGCTGGTGACCTCGTGGAAATCCGCGAATGCCGCCCGCTGTCCAAGACCAAGTCCTGGACCCTGGTTGCTGTCGTAGAAAAGGCCTAATGGTCCTTTTTTGCCCAAACGGCCCCCCTTCGGGGCCGTTTGTTTTTTAGGCTACCTTTTCAAAAGAAGCTGTGTTATAGTTTCGCGCCTTTTGAAGGCAGCCAGATCCCGGAAGGGATAAGAAGTAAACAAAGCGGAGCACTAAAATGATCCAGATGCAAAGTATGCTGGGTGTAGCCGACAACTCCGGCGCTCGCAGTGTAATGTGTATTAAGGTTCTGGGTGGCTCGCACCGCCGTTACGCCGGCATCGGCGACATCATCAAGGTTTCCATCAAGGAAGCTATTCCTCGCGGTAAAGTGAAGAAAGGTGATGTGTATAACGCGGTGGTCGTACGCACCCGTAAAGGCGTTCGTCGTCCGGACGGCTCTGTCATCCGTTTCGACAACAATGCGGCTGTTTTGCTTAACGGCAACCAACAGCCAATCGGTACTCGTATTTTTGGCCCGGTGACCCGTGAACTCCGTAATGAGAAGTTCATGAAGATTGTGTCCCTGGCACCCGAAGTACTGTAAGGAGTCGAACGATGGCAGCTAAAATCCGTCGCGAAGACGAAGTGATTGTTCTTACCGGTAAAGACAAGGGCAAGCGTGGCAAAGTCACTCAAGTCCTGATCGCTAAAGGTAAGGTTCTCGTGGAAGGCATCAACCAGGTGAAGAAACACCAGAAGCCGGTACCCGCATTGGGTCAGGCTGGCGGTATCATCACCAAAGAAGCCCCGATCGATGTTTCAAACGTAGCGCTGTTCAACTCTGCCACTGGCAAGGCTGATCGCGTTGGTTTCCGGATTGAAGACGGCAAAAAAGTTCGTTTCTTCAAGTCTACCGGCGAACTTGTAAAGTAATTGGAGTTTAACGATGGCGAAACTGCATGATTACTACAGATCCGATGTAGCAAAAGAACTGTCAAAGCAGTTCGGTTACAAGACGATCATGCAAGTCCCTCGGATCGAGAAAATCACCCTGAACATGGGTGTTGGTGAGGCGATTTCTGACAAGAAACTGCTGGAAAATGCTGCTGCCGATATGGCTGCCATTTCCGGTCAGAAGCCACTGATCACCAAAGCTCGCAAATCTGTTGCGGGCTTCAAGATTCGTGAAGGCTACCCGATAGGTTGTAAAGTAACCCTGCGTGGCGAGCGTATGTGGGAGTTCCTGGAACGGCTGATTTGCATCTCCGTACCGCGTATCCGTGACTTCCGTGGCCTGAACGCTAAAGCGTTCGATGGTCGTGGTAACTACTCCATGGGCGTGCGTGAGCAAATCATCTTCCCGGAAATCGACTATGACAAAGTCGATCGCGTCCGTGGTCTGGATATCACCATCACCACTTCCGCGAATACCGACGAAGAAGGCCGTGCTCTGCTGGCTGCCTTTAACTTCCCATTCCGCAAGTAAGGTTAGGGTTATGGCTAAAACATCCATGAAAGCACGTGAAGCAAAGCGTGCGAAGCTGGTAGCCAAGTTCGCCACTAAGCGAACCGAGCTGAAAGCTGTCATTGTTGATATGAACGCTTCTGAAGAAGCGCGTTGGGATGCTGTCTTGCAACTGCAACAGCTGCCCCGTGATTCCAGTCCGTCCCGCCAGCGTAACCGTTGCAATATTACTGGTCGTCCGCACGGTTTCCTGCGCAAGTTTGGCCTGTCCCGCATCAAGGTGCGTGAGCATGCCATGAAGGGCGAAATTCCAGGTCTCAAAAAGGCCTCTTGGTAAGAATCTCGGGAGTTAGACTATGAGCATGCAAGATCCGATCGCGGACATGCTGACCCGCATCCGTAACGGTCAAGCGGCGAGCAAAGTTGCGGTTTCCATGCCTTCTTCCAAGCTGAAAGTGGCTATTGCCAACGTGCTGAAAGAAGAAGGTTACATCGCTGGCTACTCCGTAGCAGGTGATGTGAAGCCGGAACTGGAAATTGAACTGAAATATTTCCAGGGCAAGCCGGTTGTAGAACTGATCCAACGCGTGAGCCGTCCCGGCCTGCGTATTTACAAGCGCACTACTGATCTGCCGAAAGTTATGGGCGGTCTCGGTGTTGCTATCGTGTCCACGTCTAAAGGTGTGATGACCGACCGTGCTGCCCGTCAGGCAAGCATGGGTGGTGAGATCATCTGCTACGTCGCTTAATAGGAGGTCGGAAATGTCTCGCGTTGCTAAGGCACCCGTCACTATTCCTGCTGGCGTAGAGGTGACTCTGAACGGTCAGGAACTGTCCATCAAAGGTGGTAAAGGTTCCCTGGTTCGTTCCATCCACGCCGGTGTAGAAGTGACCAAAGAAGACAATGTACTGAAGTTCGCCCCGCGCGACGGCATCGCTGGTGCTGACGCTCAGGCCGGTACTGCACGTGCATTGGCTAACAACATGGTAATCGGTGTTACCCAAGGCTTCGAGCGTAAGCTGCAGCTGGTTGGTGTGGGTTACAAAGCCTCCATCAAGGGCAATGCTGTCGCGCTGGCTCTGGGCTTCTCTCACCCGGTAGAGCATGCGCTGCCGGCTGGTGTCACCGCTGAATGCCCGACTGCTACTGAGATCGTTCTCCGTGGTGTGGACAAGCAGCTGGTTGGCCAAGTCGCCGCCGATATCCGTTCTTACCGCGCTCCGGAGCCCTACAAGGGCAAGGGTGTACGCTATGCCAACGAGCAAGTGCGTACTAAAGAAGCTAAGAAGAAGTAAGGTAACACTATGGACAAGAAAGCAGCTCGTCTCCGTCGTGCTACTCGTGCTCGGAAGAAGATGCAGGAACTGGGAGCGACCCGTCTGGTTGTTCACCGTACCCCGCGTCATATCTACGCGCAGGTTATCGCAGCCAACGGTTCCGAAGTTCTGGCCTCTGCTTCTACAGTAGAGAAAGCCATCAGTGAAGCGCTTAAATACTCCGGTAATGCTGATGCAGCTACCGCAGTAGGTAAAGCAATCGCTGAGCGTGCTATTGCCAAAGGCGTTCAGAACGTATCTTTCGATCGTTCCGGTTTCAAGTATCACGGTCGTGTAGCCGCTCTGGCTACCGCTGCTCGTGACGCTGGTCTTCAGTTCTAAGCTAGGAGTCGAAGATGGCTAAAGTCGAATCTCAAGCCGGCGAACTGCAAGAAAAGCTGATTGCAGTAAACCGTGTTTCGAAAACTGTTAAAGGTGGTCGTATCATGTCCTTCACCGCGTTGACCGTGGTGGGTGATGGTAACGGCCGTGTAGGTTACGGTTACGGTAAAGCCCGTGAAGTTCCAGCTGCCATTCAAAAGGCAATGGAACAGGCTAAGCGTAACCTGAGCAAAGTTGAGCTGAACAATGGCACTCTGCACCATCCGGTGCGTGGTGTTCACTCTGGCTCCACCGTGTTCATGAAGCCGGCCTCACAAGGTACTGGTATCATTGCAGGCGGCGCCATGCGTGCTGTGCTGGAAGTTGCTGGTATCCACAACGTGCTGGCTAAGACCTACGGTTCCACCAACCCAATCAACGTTGTTCGCGCAACTGTCGACGCTCTGGTGCAGGGTCAATCCCCGGCTCAGATCGCTGCCAAGCGTGGTCTGCGCGTTGAAGAAATTCTGGGGTAATGCGACATGGCTAACACTGTAAAAGTAACTCAAACTCGCAGCTCTATCGGCCGTCTGCCAAAGCATAAGGCGACTCTGCGTGGTCTGGGTCTGCGTCGCATTGGTCACACCGTCGAGCTGGAAGATACTCCTTGCGTACGCGGTATGATCAACCAGGTTTATTACATGGTTAAGGTGGAGGGCTAAGCATGCGTCTGAATACTCTGTCTCCGGCCCCAGGTTCCAAGTCTGCTAAGCACCGTCCGGGCCGTGGTATCGGTTCAGGTCTGGGCAAGACTGGTGGTCGTGGTGTGAAAGGCCAAACCTCTCGTTCCGGTGGCGGGAAAGTCCGCAACGGTTTCGAAGGTGGTCAGATGCCTTTGAAAATCCGTCTGCCGAAGTTCGGTTTCTTCTCTCGCAAATCTTTGGTATCTGCCGAAGTGCGTCTGAACGAACTGGCCCTGGTAGAAGGTGATGTGGTCGATTTGAGCACTCTGAAGCAAGCCGGTGTTGTTACTAAGAACATCGTTTTCGCTAAAGTTGTTCTGTCTGGCAACATTGACCGTGCTGTGACCGTTCGTGGTCTGTCCGTCACCAAAGGTGCACGTGCAGCCATCGAGGCCGCTGGCGGTAAAATCGAGGAATAATCAGTACAATGGCTAAGAAACCAGGATTGGATGTTAAAGCACAGGGTGGTCTGAGTGAACTGAAGAGCCGTCTGCTCTTCGTTCTCGGGGCGATTATCGTTTTCCGTGCAGGCTCTTATGTGCCTATTCCTGGTATTGACGCCGCCGTACTGGCCGAGTTGTTCCAACAACAGAAGGGCACCATCATTGAGATGTTTAACATGTTCAGTGGTGGTGCACTCTCGCGTGCTTCTATTCTTGCACTGGGGATCATGCCGTACATTTCGGCGTCGATCATTATCCAGCTGCTGACTGTGGTTCACCCCGCTCTTGCTGAACTCAAGAAAGAAGGTGAATCCGGCCGTCGCAAGATTAGCCAATATACCCGTTGGGGCACGCTGGTTTTGGGAACTTTCCAGGCCATTGGTATTGCAACCGGTCTGCCGAATATGATGCAGGGACTCGTGACTCATCCGGGTTTGGGCTTCTATTTCACGGCCGTTGTGAGTCTGGTCACCGGTACCATGTTCTTGATGTGGTTGGGTGAACAGATTACCGAGCGTGGGATTGGTAATGGTATCTCGTTGATTATTTTCACGGGTATCGTTGCTGGTCTGCCTCATGCCATTGGCGCTACGGCCGAACAGGCACGTCAAGGGGAATTGCACATCCTGCTGTTGTTGTTGCTGGGCTTGATTGTTTTCGCAGTGACTTACTTTGTGGTGTTCGTGGAACGTGGTCAGCGTCGTATCGTCGTGAACTACGCCAAGCGTCAACAAGGCCGCCAGGTATTCGCCGCGCAAAGCACACACCTGCCGTTGAAAGTAAATATGGCCGGTGTGATTCCTGCGATTTTCGCATCCAGCATCATCCTCTTCCCTGGGACCATTACCTCTTGGTTTGGTCAGGGCGAGGGCAAGGTAGCTGACGTTCTGCAGCAGGTCTCTATGGTCCTGCAGCCGGGTCAACCCTTGTATGAGATGCTCTATGCAGCAGCCATTATCTTCTTCTGCTTCTTCTATACCGCGCTGGTGTTCAACCCCCGCGAGACAGCAGATAACTTGAAGAAGAGTGGAGCCTTTATCCCGGGGATCCGCCCGGGCGAGCAGACAGCACGTTACATCGATAAGGTTATGACTCGCCTGACATTGGCAGGTGCGCTCTATATCACCTTTATCTGTCTGGTACCCCAGTTCTTGATGACTGCCTGGAACGTACAGTTCTACTTCGGTGGCACCTCGCTGCTGATTATCGTGGTAGTTATCATGGACTTCATGGCTCAGGTACAAACCCATATGATGTCTCATCAATATGGCGACGTCCTGAGGAAGGCCAACCTGAAGGGCTACGGCCGCTAAAGGTCGGCGTAGTTACGGAGTTAAGCAATGAAAGTTCGTGCTTCCGTTAAGGCAATCTGCCGTAACTGCAAAATCATCAAGCGTCACGGTGTGGTGCGTGTGATTTGCAGCGAGCCAAAGCATAAACAGCGCCAAGGCTAATTTTTACGGTTAGTACTTGCAACAAATAGTTGTGCTGGCTATTATAGCCAGCCAACTTTTGTTGTGTATTGGTTGACCGCCACGTATCCGCTCACGGGCTTTGTGGTGGTCGTTATCTACGCTACGTAGGAGTGAACAGTGGCCCGTATCGCTGGCATTAACATTCCTGACCATAAGCATGCAGTCATTGCGTTGACTGCGATTTATGGCGTCGGTCGTACCCGCTCCAAGGCCATCTGTGCCGCAGCCGGTATTGCTGAGAATGTGAAAATTAAAGACTTGGACGAAGCTCAGATCGAAAGTCTGCGCGAGCAAGTAGGTAAATTCACCGTTGAAGGTGACTTGCGTCGTCAGATTTCCATGAACATCAAACGCTTGATGGATCTGGGTTGCTACCGTGGTTTGCGTCACCGTCGTAGCCTGCCTGTTCGTGGTCAACGTACCAAGACCAACGCTCGTACCCGTAAGGGTCCGCGCAAGGCTATCAAGAAGTAACGGGAAGGTAGAAAATGGCTAAAACTCCGACTCGTGCTCGCAAGCGCGTTAAAAAGCAAGTGAGCGACGGTATTGCACACGTTCATGCATCTTTCAACAACACAATCGTGACCATTACTGACCGTCAGGGCAATGCTCTGTCTTGGGCTACCTCTGGTGGTTCCGGTTTCCGTGGTTCCCGTAAGTCCACTCCGTTTGCTGCCCAGGTAGCTGCTGAGCGTGCTGGTGAGATCGCCAAAGAATACGGCGTGAAGAACCTGGAAGTCATGGTCAAAGGTCCGGGTCCCGGTCGTGAGTCTTCCATCCGCGCTCTGAACGCGGCTGGTTTCCGCATCACTAATATTACTGATGTGACTCCGATCCCGCACAACGGTTGTCGTCCTCCCAAGAAGCGCCGCGTATAACGCTGTAGCTACTTGGTCTAGGATTGTTGGAGAAAGAAGATGGCAAGATATATCGGTCCTAAGCTTAAGCTTAGCCGTCGTGAGGGCACCGACCTCTTCCTGAAGTCTGGTGTTCGTGCGATTGATTCTAAGTGCAAGATTGACACCGTTCCAGGTCAACACGGTGCGCGTAAAGCGCGTCTGTCTGACTACGGTGTGCAACTGCGCGAGAAACAAAAAGTTCGTCGTATCTACGGCGTATTGGAAAAACAGTTCCGCAACTACTACCGCGATGCTGCCCGTCAAAAGGGTAACACCGGTGAAAACCTGTTGCAGCTGCTGGAAGGTCGTCTGGACAACGTCGTCTACCGTATGGGCTTCGGCGCTACCCGTGCTGAATCTCGTCAGCTGGTGAGCCACAAAGCCATCATGGTAAACGGCCGTGTCGTAAATGTTCCTTCTTTCCAGGTATCCCCTGAGGACGTGGTCTGCGTTCGTGAGAAGGCTAAGAAGCAAGCGCGTATCAAAGCTTCCCTGGAAGTTGCTGGTCAGCGCGAGAAGCCGACTTGGGTAGAGGTTGACGCTGCTAAGATGGAAGGTGCCTTCAAGCGCCTGCCAGAGCGTTCCGACCTGTCTGCCGACATTAACGAACAGCTGATCGTCGAGCTTTACTCCAAGTAAAGCTAGCTTCTAAAGAGAGGACACAATGCTGGGTTCTGTAACAGATTTTCTTAAACCGCGGCTAGTTGACATCGAGCAAGTTAGCCCGACTCACGCGAAAGTGACTCTCGAGCCGCTTGAGCGTGGCTTTGGTCACACGCTGGGCAATGCTCTGCGTCGTATTTTGCTGTCATCTATGCCCGGTTGTGCGGTTACTGAAGTCGAAATTGACGGAGTACTGCACGAGTACAGCAGCAAAGAAGGTGTACAGGAAGACATTCTTGAAATCCTGCTCAACCTGAAAGGTATCGCTGTGAAGCTGGAAGGCAAGGACGAGGTAACTCTGTCCCTGACCAAGTCTGGAACAGGCCCCGTTACCGCTGGTGATATCACTCACGGTGATGAAGTCGAGATCGTAAACCCGGAGCACGTAATCTGCCACCTGACTGGCGCCAATGCTGAAATCAGCATGCGCCTGAAAGTTCAGCGCGGTCGTGGTTATGTGCCTGCTTCTGCTCGTGTTCACAACGATGATGAAGAGCGTCCTATCGGTCGCCTGCTGCTGGACTCCGCGTTCAGCCCCATCGTTCGTATTGCCTACAATGTTGAGGCAGCACGCGTGGAACAGCGTACCGACTTGGACAAGCTGGTCATCGACATGGAGACCAATGGTACTCTGGATCCTGAAGAAGCCATCCGTCGTTCCGCCACTATTCTGGCTGAACAACTGGAAGCCTTCGTGGATCTGCGCGATGTCAGCGTGCCCGAGAAGAAAGAAGAGAAACCCGAGTTTGATCCGATTCTGCTGCGTCCTGTCGATGATTTGGAGCTGACAGTTCGTTCTGCGAACTGTCTGAAGGCAGAAGCTATCCACTATATTGGTGATCTGGTACAGCGTACCGAAGTTGAGTTGCTTAAAACTCCTAACCTCGGTAAGAAGTCCCTGACTGAGATCAAGGACGTGTTGGCCTCCCGTGGTCTGTCTCTTGGCATGCGCCTCGAGAATTGGCCGCCCGCCAGCATCGCTGACGAGTAATCCAGATTACGGGTTTCACAGATT
>NZ_LR134376.1:4242500-4282500 GCF_900637545.1 Aeromonas encheleia | reverse complement strand
ACGGTGGTGAAGCCATTGATGCCATGCTTCCAGGAAAAGCCTCTAAGCTTCAGATTACAAGTCATCGTACCCCAAACCGACACAGGTGGTCGGGTAGAGAATACCAAGGCGCTTGAGAGAACTCGGGTGAAGGAACTAGGCAAAATAGAACCGTAACTTCGGGAGAAGGTTCGCTCTTGACAGTGAAGTCCCTTGCGGATGGAGCAGTTGGGAGTCGCAGTGACCAGATGGCTGGGACTGTTTATCAAAAACACAGCACTCTGCAAACACGAAAGTGGACGTATAGGGTGTGACACCTGCCCGGTGCCGGAAGGTTAATTGATGGGGTTAGCGCAAGCGAAGCTCTTGATCGAAGCCCCGGTAAACGGCGGCCGTAACTATAACGGTCCTAAGGTAGCGAAATTCCTTGTCGGGTAAGTTCCGACCTGCACGAATGGTGTAACCATGGCCATGCTGTCTCCACCCGAGACTCAGTGAAATCGAATTCGCCGTGAAGATGCGGTGTACCCGCGGCTAGACGGAAAGACCCCGTGAACCTTTACTACAGCTTGGCACTGAACATTGAACCTACATGTGTAGGATAGGTGGGAGGCTTTGAAGGCGTGACGCCAGTTGCGCTGGAGCCGTCCTTGAAATACCACCCTTGTATGTTTGATGTTCTAACGCAGGGCCCTGAATCGGGCTCGCGGACAGTGCCTGGTGGGTAGTTTGACTGGGGCGGTCTCCTCCCAAAGAGTAACGGAGGAGCACGAAGGTTGGCTAATCCTGGTCGGACATCAGGAGGTTAGTGCAATGGCATAAGCCAGCTTAACTGCGAGACGGACAGGTCGAGCAGGTACGAAAGTAGGTCATAGTGATCCGGTGGTTCTGAATGGAAGGGCCATCGCTCAACGGATAAAAGGTACTCCGGGGATAACAGGCTGATACCGCCCAAGAGTTCATATCGACGGCGGTGTTTGGCACCTCGATGTCGGCTCATCACATCCTGGGGCTGAAGTCGGTCCCAAGGGTATGGCTGTTCGCCATTTAAAGTGGTACGCGAGCTGGGTTCAGAACGTCGTGAGACAGTTCGGTCCCTATCTGCCGTGGGCGTTGGATGATTGAAGGGAGTTGCTCCTAGTACGAGAGGACCGGAGTGAACGAACCTCTGGTGTTCGGGTTGTCACGCCAGTGGCACTGCCCGGTAGCTAAGTTCGGAATCGATAACCGCTGAAAGCATCTAAGCGGGAAGCGAGCCCTGAGATGAGTCATCCCTGACCCCTTGAGGGTCCTAAAGGGCCGTTGGAGACCACAACGTTGATAGGTGGGGTGTGTAAGCGCGGCGACGTGTTGAGCTAACCCATACTAATTACCCGTGAGGCTTAACCATACAACACCCAAGAAGTGTTCTGGGCCTTGTAGCAGATGAAGAACTACTTACTTAATTCAGTGATAGTGACCAAGCTAAGCGCTTAGTCGTTATTCACGTCAGCTTTCCGGATGAAGTTTTTTGCCTGGCGGCCATAGCGCCGTGGAACCACCTGATCCCATGCCGAACTCAGAAGTGAAACGCGGTAGCGCCGATGGTAGTGTGGCATTCGCCATGCGAGAGTAGGACACTGCCAGGCACCCAATTAAACAGCGCCGTGCACATCACGACGTTGGCCGAGAGGATGACACCTCGCTGAAACGGCAGACGATTTAGCAGAAGCTAGCCAAATTGCGGAGCGGTAGTTCAGTTGGTTAGAATACCGGCCTGTCACGCCGGGGGTCGCGGGTTCGAGTCCCGTCCGCTCCGCCAATATTAAGAAGCCCAGTCGAAAGACTGGGCTTTTTTTCATGTCTGGCATCCGCCAAACCCTACTGTTACCCCTTCTCATTCCATCTTCTGTATCAACACTCTCTCATCTGATGATCGCCGTTGACCATCGTTGCCGCTATAATGGCCGCCCTCAAGCAAGGTGGTGGTATGAAAGCAGAATATCTACAGCGATTCGGAGGCATTGCCCGTCTTTATGGTCAGCGCGCACTCGGCTCCTTCAGCCAGGCCAGGGTCTGTGTGGTGGGGATAGGCGGCGTTGGCTCCTGGGCGGCGGAGGCACTAGCCCGGGCCGGTATCAACGAGATCACCCTGATCGACATGGACGACATCTGCATCACCAACACCAATCGCCAGATCCACGCCATGCAGGGCACGGTCGGCCGCCTCAAAACCGAAGTCATGGCCGAGCGCATCCGTGCCATCAACCCGGATTGCACCGTGATCGAGGTGGATGACTTCGTTACGGCCGACAACCTGGCCGAGCATATCAAGCGGGAGTTTGACTATGTGGTGGATGCCATCGATTCGGTCAAGGCCAAGGTGGCGCTGATAGCCTTCTGCAAGCGCAACAAGATCCCGGTGATCGTGGCCGGCGGTGCCGGCGGTCAGATGGACCCTACCCAGATCACCGTGGCCGATCTGGCCAAGACCATTCAGGATCCGCTGGCGGCCAAGGTGCGCTCGGATCTGCGCCGGCTGCACAACTTCAGCAAGAACCCGGCCCGCAAATTCGGGGTGGAGTGTGTGTTCTCAACCGAGCAGCTGAGTTACCCCGATGGCCAGGGCGGCACCTGCCAGGCCAAGGCGGCCAGCGATGGCAATATGAAGATGGATTGTGCCTCCGGTTTCGGGGCCGTGACACCGGTGACGGCGACCTTTGGTCTGGTCGCCGCTTCCCGGGTATTGAAGAAGATTGCCGAGCGGGGTGCGAGGGCTGAGCGTGCCGCCCTCATGGACAGTAGCGAGGATAGGTCGCAGCCGCCGGTGGCCGGGGATCAGGCGGAGGCCTGAGCCCGAATTGCCAGCACGATCGCCCTGAGCCCGTTACCCCGTGACGGGCTCAGGTGTTTCTCCAGCCCCAGCTCGGTGAAATAGGCTTCCATATCAAAGGCCTGAATGGTCTCTGCGGAGTGATGGTTGAGCGCCGCCAGTACTATGACGATGAGGCCCCGCACGATGCGGGCGTCGGAGTCACAGGCAAAGTGCCAGCAACCGTCCTCACTTTTCTCCGCCTTCAGCCAGGCCTGGCTCTCGCATCCCTTGAGGCGAAACTCCTCCTGCTGCCACTCGGTCGGCAGCGCGGGCAGCAACTTGCCGAGCTGGATGATGAGCCGGTACTGGTTCTCCCAGCCGTTGGCGGCGGCAAACTGCTGGCGTAGGTTATCGGCGTTCGGCTCCCGGCCGATGGGGGTATAGCTTTTGAGAGTATTCATGTCCGTCATGCCTTAAAAGAAATCTTCCAGTCTGTGCAGGGCCGCCAGAAGGGCATCCACGTCGTCTCGATTGTTGTAGCAGGCCAGGGAGGCTCGCATCGTGCCGCTCAGTCCCAGGCTCTCCATCAGCGGCATGGCGCAGTGATGGCCGACCCGCAGCGCTATGCCCTGCATGTCGAGCAGGGTAGCGGCATCTTGCGGGTGGATGTCGTCCAGCAGGAAGGAGACGGCACCGGCGCGCTGCCTGGGTTCGCCGACCAGGCGCAGGCCGGGTACCTGGCGCAAGCCGGCCACCAGATAGTCGGTGAGTGCCTGCTCATGGCGCACCAAGGCGGCTCTGTCTTGTTGTGTGATGAAGTCGATGGCGGCGGCCAGACCGATGGCCCCGACGATATGGGGGGTGCCCGCCTCAAACTTGAACGGCAGAGCATTGAAGCTGGTGCCAGCGAAGCTGACCTTATCGATCATCTCGCCGCCCGCCTGCCAGGGGGGCATCCGCTCCAGCAACTCGGTCCTGCCCCAGAGCACGCCGATCCCGGTCGGGCCATAGAGCTTGTGACCGGAGAAGGCATAGAAGTCGCAGCCGATGGCCTGCACATCCACCTCGAGGTGGGCCACCGCTTGGGCGCCATCGATCAGGGTCAGGGCACCGACCGCCTTGGCGGCCGCCACTATCTGCGCCACCGGATTGACGGTGCCGAGGGCATTGGAGACATGGGCGACGCTGACCAGCCGGGTGCGCGGCCCCAGCAGTTTATGGTAAGCGTCGAGATCGAGGTCTCCACGCTCATCCAGCGGAATGACCCGAATGATGGCGCCGGTGCGCTGAGCGATCAGCTGCCAGGGCACTATGTTGGCGTGATGCTCCAGGGTGCTGAGGACTATCTCGTCCCCGGCCTTCAGCTCGCTTGAGCCCCAGCTCTGGGCCACCAGGTTGATCGCCTCCGTGGTGCCGCGGGTCCAGATGATCTCGCGGCTATGAGGCGCATTGATGAAGCGGGCCGTGGTCTCGCGGGCGGCCTCGAAGGCGCGGGTGGCGCGACCGCTCAGGGCGTGAGCGGCGCGGTGCACGTTGGCGTTATCGGCCCGGTAGTAATGGGCGATGACGTCCAGCACCGCCAGGGGTTTCTGGGTGGTGGCGGCGTTATCCAGATAGACCAGGGGATGGCCATTGACCTCCTGCGCCAAGGCCGGAAACTGGCTGCGCAATCGGGCGTGCTGTTGCTGGTTCATGCTCCCCTCATCATCATCTGGAAAAGTCGGCCATGATCCTGAAAATGGCGCCCAAACACAAGGCGAAGTGGCGGGCCCCGGCGTCCGGCTTCGGCTGTCCCGGCGATCTCTGTTACAATGCCGCCCCTCATCATAAGCCAAGAGATCCGGCCCATGAAGCTCAACCCCAATCAGAATGAAGCGGTCAAGTTTGTCTCCGGCCCTTGCCTGGTGCTGGCGGGTGCCGGATCGGGCAAGACCCGCGTCATCACCAACAAGATCGCCTACCTGGTGCAGCAGTGCGGCTATAACGCGCGCAACATAGCGGCGGTCACCTTCACCAACAAGGCGGCGCGGGAGATGAAGGAGCGGGTCGGCCAGACCCTGGGCCGCAAGGAGGCGCGGGGGCTGATGGTCTCCACCTTCCATACCCTGGGGCTAGATATCATTCGCCGCGAACACAAGAGCCTGAATCTCAAGGCGAACTTCTCCCTGTTCGACGACACCGACCAGCTGGCACTGCTCAAAGAGCTGACCGAAGCCGAGCTCGACAACGACAAGGACAAGCTGTCGGCCCTGATCAGCCAGATCTCCAACTGGAAGAACGACCTTATCTTGCCGGCGCGAGCCATGCGCATCGCCAAGGGGCCGGAAGAGGTGCTGATGGCCCAGCTCTACGAGCGTTATCATCGCCAGATGGTGGCCTACAACGCGCTGGATTTCGACGATCTCATCGTGATGCCGACCCTGCTGCTGAAAAGCAACGAGGAGGTGCGCACCCGCTGGCAGAACAAGATCCGCTACCTGCTGGTCGACGAGTATCAGGACACCAACACCAGCCAGTACGAGCTGGTGAAGCAGATCGTCGGCGAGCGGGCCCGCTTCACCGTGGTGGGGGACGATGACCAGTCGATCTACTCCTGGCGCGGTGCCAGGCCCCAGAACCTGGTGCTGCTGAACGAGGATTTCCCCAGCCTCAAGCTCATCAAGCTGGAGCAGAACTATCGCTCCAAGGGGCGCATCCTGAAATGCGCCAACATCCTGATCGCCAACAACCCCCATGTGTTTGACAAGGCGCTGTTCTCCGAGCTCGACTACGGGGTACCGGTCAAGGTGCTGTTTGCCAAGAACGAGGAGCACGAGGCGGAGCGCATCGCCGCCGAGTTGATGGGTCACAAGTTCATGAATCGCACCCGGTTCAAGGATTACGCCATCCTCTACCGGGGCAACCATCAGTCGCGCATCTTCGAGAAGGCGCTGATGACCAACCGCATCCCCTATCGCATCTCGGGCGGCACCTCCTTCTTCTCCCGCACCGAGATCAAGGACATCATGGCCTACCTCAAGCTGCTGGTGAATCCGGACGAGGACACCGCCTTCCTGCGGGTGGTCAACCTGCCGCGGCGGGAGATTGGTCCCACCACCCTCGAAAAGCTGGGCCAGTACGCGAACCAGCGCGGCAAGAGCCTGTTTGCCGCCAGCTTCGAGCTGGGGCTGGAGCAATCCCTCTCCGGCCGTGGTCTGGTGGCCCTGCAGGCCTTCACCAACTGGCTGGTGCGGCTCGGCGAGCAGGCGCAGCGCGGCAATCCGGTGGAGGCGGTGCGGGACATGATCAAGGAGATCCACTACGAGGAGTGGCTCTATGAGACCTCGCCTAGCCCCAAGGCGGCCGAGATGCGGATGCAGAACGTCTCTACCCTCTATCGCTGGATCACCGAGATGCTGGAAGGGGACGAACTGGAGGAGGCCATGACGCTCAACCAGGTTGTGACGCGCCTCACCCTGCGCGACATGATGGAGCGCAACGAGGGAGAGGATGATGCGGATCAGGTGCAGCTGATGACCCTGCACGCCTCCAAGGGGCTGGAGTTCCCCTATGTCTACATGGTGGGCATGGAGGAGGGCTTGTTGCCACACCAGACCAGCATCGACGAAGACAACGTGGAGGAGGAGCGGCGCCTCGCCTACGTGGGCATCACCCGGGCCCAGACCGAGCTGACTTTCACCCTCTGCAAGGAGCGACGCCAATACGGCGAGTCGGTGCGGCCCGAGCCGAGCCGCTTCCTGCTGGAGCTGCCTCAGGATGATCTGGAGTGGGAGAATCAGAAGAAGGTGACCGCCGAGGAGCGTCAGCAGAAGGGGCAGGTCGGGGTGGCCAACCTGCGGGCCTTATTCAAGAAAGATTGAGTTCAAGCAGGATTGAGCCGGGTTAACCCGCGCCGGCCTGGCTCAGCAGCGGGGTGATATCGGCCCCGGGCAGGGGCGGGGAGATGTAGCGCCCCTGTCCCATGGTGCAGCCGAGATCGATCAGCTTCTGCAGCTGTTGCTGGTTTTCGATGCCCTCGACCACCAGGGTGAAGTCCAGATCCTGACAGATGTCCCGCATGGCGCGGATCAGCGCCAGATCCTTGGGGGAGTTCAGCATGCGGTGGGTGAAGCTGTCATCCACCTTGATGTAGTCCACCGGGAAGTGAAACAGGGCATTGAGGGAGGAGAAGCCGGTGCCGAAGTCATCCAGGCTGATCTGGATCCCCTTGGCCCTCAGCTCGTGCAATGAGGTGAGGGAGTCGGAGTTTTGCCTGGACAGCTCCCGCTCGTTGAACTCGAAGATGAAGTAACTCGGCAATACCCCCTCCTCCTCCATGATGTTGACCAGCCGCATGAGCTGTTCGCGGCTGGCCAGATGCTTGCCGGAGAGGTTGAGGGCGATCTTGAAGCGGCTCTGGCCCGAGACCGGCAGCCAGTTCTTCAGCTGCTGGCAAGTCCGCCTGAGGATCTGCTGATCCAGCTCCTGAATGAGGCCACACTGCTCGGCCAGCGGGATGAAATCGAAGGCGTCCTTGAGCTCCCCCTCCTCCGTTATCCAGCGCGCCATCACCTCCAGCCCTGTCAGGCAGCTGTCCTCGAGTCGGATCACTGGCTGGAAGTAGGGCACTATCCGCCCCTCCCGCAGGGCCCGGGTCAGCATCTCCTCCGGCGAGCCGGCGTGCTCGGCACAGGCCTCGGAATAACTGACGATGCGGCTGCGGCCGTTGCGCTTGGCCTGATACATGGCGAGATCGGCCTGGTGCAGCAGCTCGCTGATGTCCGTGGTCTGCTCCGTCACGCTGGCCACCCCCAGGCTGACGGTGATGGTCAACTCATTGCCCTGCAGCCGGAACGGGTGGGCGATGCGGCCGAGGAGGCGGTTGAGCACCGGGCTGATGTCTTCCTCCTGCTGGCTGTTGTCCAGATAGATGACGAATTCGTCTCCCCCCAGCCGGGCCACCATGTCGTTCTGCCGGATGCAGCTCTGCAGCCGCTTGCTCAGCTCCTGCAGCAGCTGATCCCCCGCGCTGTGGCCGAGGGCGTCGTTGACCTGCTTGAAGTGATCCACATCGATGAAGATCAGGGTGAAGGCGGGGGTCAGATAGCGGCGATAGCGGGTGATGGCGTGATGGAGATGGTTCATCAGCAGGGCCCGGTTTGGCAGCTGGGTCAGCGGATCGTGCAGCGCGTCGAACTGCAGCCGCCGCTCCAGCTCCTGATGTTGCTTGAGCTGCTTCTGCAACCGCAGGTTGGTCTGGCGCAGCTGCTGCAAGCGCTGATTGATGGACTCCTCCGAGTTGAGCTCATCCAGCTGTTGCCTGACCCGCTTCAGCTCCAGCAACAGGGTCAGCTGGTTGCGCAGGAAGTCGAGGAACAGCCGATCGTCGGTTTCCAGCGCCTGGGGGGTGCTGATGAGGAGGTGGGCAAAATATTGCTGCTGCTGGCGCAGCGGCAGGCTGTACCAGTACAGCTCGCCCTCGTGCCGCTCGACGTTGTTGGTGCTGTGGCACAGCGACCTGATGACGTCGTCATCATAGGGGAGCTGGGTCGGGTAGAGCGTCTCCATCCGCAGGTTGTCGAGGCGGACCAGCAGCATGTCGCGAATGGCCAGCATGGGGCGCAGCACGGCCTCCAGCTGGGAGAACAGGGCGTGAGGGGGGAGGCTGTGAGCCAACCTCATGATGCGGCTGATATTTTCTATCTTCTGCTGCCAGTGCGGATCGCGCCGCATCAGGGGGGAGGCCAGCTCAGACAGCTGGGCGCCGGTCTGGGTCTCATGCAGCCGCTTGGCCAGGCACTCCAGCAGCAGCCGCAGGGTGGAAAGGTGCTCGGGGGCGCTACGGGCCAGCAACCACTGGACATCGGTGTGCTCGACCGGCTGGACGCACCAGCCCAGGCGTTCATCGAGCTGGGTGAGCTGCTCGGTGAGGCGGGGCTCCTCCAGCCCCAGCTGCTGCTTGAAATCCTCCGCCAGCTGGTGTTCGTACACCCAGTGCAGGCCCCCATCGGCCAGCCCCAGCATGGCAAAGTGCTGCAAGGGGCAGAGCCTGTCCAGCTGCTGCACCAGTCTGGTGTAGTCCGCAGGGGTGGCTATGCCTGGCGCAGGGAAGTCCATGATGGAGGAGACGATCGCCAGCAGCGGCATGGAGTCGTGCGGTGTGGTGGGCTGGACAGACATGCAAAACTCCCGAAAATGCTTACCTTCAAGGGTAGCCGGAAGTAAACAGATTGAAAGGGCCGCAATAGAAGCCCTTTCAAGTACTTAGAGCTTGTCGATCATGTAGTGAATGGCGTTTTCGATCTCTTCATCACTACAGGCGGCGCAGGTGCCTCTGGGGGGCATCATGCCAGCCTTGCCGGTGAAGCCCTCGATGGCATGCTTCTTCAGCGTATCGAAGCCCTGGGCGATACGGGGCTCCCAGGCCGCCTTGTCCCCGCGTTTCGGGGCCCCGGCCGCGCCTGTGTCATGGCAGGCAAAACAGGCACCCTTGAACACTGTCTCGCCGTCACGGGGGCCGGAGGATGCGGCGGCAGGGGCGGCGGCCGCGGTCGCGATCCCTTCCAGATCCTTGGCGGTGTAGACTTGGCCGACCGGGGCAATTCGCTCTGCGATGGCCTCCGGTGACATCTCATCGGCGGCACTCTCTGCCGCAAGGGCGGCGCCGGACAGACTGGCAGCCGCGATCCCGGCAGCCAGCAAATAGCTCAGTTTTTTCAACACGCTCATGTACTCCCAGCAGGCTCTTATTATCCCTAGAAAACGACGGGATTATAACCGAATAGTTACAGGCATTTAAACGCTTGTGTGTGAAGTGTTAAGCAATCTGCGAACAAAGTTTCTGCGCAGGGAGGCGTAGCAGGCCAGACAACCGCAAAAAGAAACCCGGCTTTCGCCGGGTTTTTTCAGTCAGCAGTGAAAAAGACTCACTTATCCCAGTTGAGGATCACCTTGCCGGACTTGCCTGATCCCATGGCGTCGAAGCCCTGCTGGAAGTCATCGATATGGAAGTGATGGGTGATGATGGGGCTGAGATCCAGCCCTGACTGGATGAGGCTGGCCATCTTGTACCAGGTCTCGAACATCTCGCGGCCGTAGATCCCTTTGATGAACAGCCCCTTGAAGATCACCTTGTTCCAGTCGATGGCCATGGTGGAGGGCGGGATGCCGAGCATGGCGATCTTGCCGCCGTGGTTCATCTTGTCGATCATGTCCTGGAAGGCGGAGGGCACACCGGACATCTCCAGCCCGACGTCGAAGCCCTCGGTCATACCGAGCTCGCTCATCACGTCGGCGAGTTTCTCTTTGCTCACGTTGACCGCGCGGGTGGCGCCCATCTTGCGGGCCAGCTCCAGCCGGTATTCGTTGACGTCGGTGATCACCACATGACGCGCGCCGACGTGGCGGCAGACGGCGGCGGCCATGATGCCGATGGGGCCGGCACCTGTGATGAGCACGTCCTCGCCGACCAGATCGAAGGAGAGGGCGGTGTGCACGGCGTTGCCGAAGGGATCGAAGATGGCGGCCAGCTCATCGGGGATGTTGTCCGGCAGCTTGAAGGCGTTGAAGGCCGGGATCACCAGGTATTCGGCGAAGCTGCCAGGGCGGTTGACGCCGACCCCTATGGTATTGCGGCACAGGTGGGTGCGGCCGGCCCGGCAGTTGCGGCAGTGGCCACAGGTGATGTGGCCCTCGCCGGAGACCCGATCGCCCACGGCGAAGCCGCGCACTTCCTGGCCGACGGCGACCACCTCACCGACGTATTCATGACCCACCACCATGGGCACGGGGATGGTCTTCTGGGCCCACTCGTCCCAGTTGTAGATGTGCATGTCGGTGCCGCAGATGGCGGTCTTGCGGATCTTGATCAGCAGATCGTTGTGGCCGAGCTCGGGAGCCGGGACGTCCGTCATCCAGATGCCGACTTCGGATTTGAGTTTGGAGAGTGCTTTCATGACAGATTCCTCACGGCGCTGCGCCGGGTACAGAGGGTAATCAAATGGGGCCAACCTTGGCCCCCGTTTTAATCAAATAGCCATGTGATCAGATCACGCCGAGTTCGCGGCCGATGCGGATGAAGGCGTCGATAGCCTTGTCCAGTTGCTCGCGGGTATGGGCGGCAGACATCTGGGTGCGAATGCGGGCCTGGCCCTTGGGCACCACCGGGAAGGAGAAGCCCACCACGTAGATGCCGGCCGCCAGCATGCGGCTCGCCATCTCGGAGGCCAGCTTGGCATCCCCCAGCATGACCGGGATGATGGCGTGATCGGCGCCGGCCAGGGTGAAGCCGGCTGCGCTCATCCGGGTGCGGAAATACTGGCTGTTCTCCTTCAGACGGGCGCGCAGCGCGTGGCCTTCCGCCAGCATATCGATCACCTTGATGGTGGCCGAGACGATGGAGGGGGCCAGGGAGTTGGAGAACAGATAAGGGCGCGAGCGCTGACGCAGCCAGTCGATCACCTCTTTCTTGCCGGAGGTGTAACCGCCGGAGGCGCCGCCGAGGGCCTTGCCCAGGGTGCCGGTGATGATGTCGACCCTATCCAGCACGTCGCAGTATTCGTGGGTGCCACGGCCGTTATCGCCGATGAAACCGACCGCATGGGAGTCATCCACCATCACCAGCGCATCGTACTTGTCCGCCAGATCACAGATGGATTTCAGGTCGGCGATGACCCCATCCATGGAGAAGACCCCGTCGGTGGCGATCAGCTTGAAGCGGGCGCCGTCGGCATTGGCCTGCTTGAGCTGGGCTTCCAGCTCGGCCATGTCGTTGTTGGCGTAGCGATAGCGCTTGGCCTTGCACAACCGCACCCCGTCGATGATGGAAGCGTGGTTGAGGGCATCGGAGATGATGGCGTCTTCGGCGCCGAACAGGGTCTCGAACAGACCGCCGTTGGCATCGAAGCAGGAGGAATAGAGGATGCTGTCCTCGGTGCCGAGGAAGGTCGACAGCTTCTGCTCCAGCACCTTGTGTTGATCCTGAGTGCCGCAGATGAAGCGCACCGAGGCCATGCCGAAGCCGTGGCTGTCCAGCCCCTGATGGGCCGCGGCGACGAGATCGGGATGGTTGGCCAGCCCCAGGTAGTTGTTGGCGCAGAAGTTCAGTACCTGCTCGCCACCCACCGCGATCTGGGCCTGCTGGGCCGAGGTGATGATGCGTTCCTGCTTGTACAAGCCTTCCGCTTTGACCTGTTCCAACTGCTCGGTCAGGTGACGATAGAATCCGTTAGACATCCTCGGTCCTCATTGGCTATTTCGGCGGTGTAACTACAGTGGGCAACATTTTACTGTAATCGCCGCGCATGAATTCAAATTATTGTGCTGATATTCAACAATTGTGAAACAGATCTCACCCGGCTGGTTGGGCCAGTTGATGGTAGTGTTGCTCCAGTTGCCGGATCTGCGCGGCCACTTGGGGCTGCACATAGGGGCGCAGCAGGAACAGCACCCGCAACACGCCCTGATAAAGCAAGGGCTTGGTGATGCGGGCGCTGGGGGCCTGGGCAATCTGGAACGGGATCCAGCAGGTCACCACCATCTTGATGGTCTGGCCCAGATCCGGCAGATCCTCGTCGCTGACGGCGATGATGCCCCCCTCGCGCAGGCTCCTGAGCAGGGCGACCACGGCGGCCCTCAGTTGCTCCTGGGCCTTGAGGTACTTCTGCTGCAGCGGCTCGTCGCGACTGAGGATGTCCGGTAGGTTCGCGTAGAAGAAACGGAACTGCCACATCAGATAGAAGATGGCATCCAGATAGCCCATCAGGTCTGCCAGCTTGATCTCGTTGCTGCGGGCGGGAGTAAAACTCTCGCTCAGGTGACGGGCGTATTGATCGAAGATGGAGTGGATGATGTCTTCTTTATTGCGGAAGTGGTAATAAAGATTGCCTGGGCTGATGCCGAGATGGGCGGCAATGTGGTTGGTGGTGATGTTGCGTTCACCCTGATCGTTGAACAGCTCGGTGGCGCTGTGAATGATCCTGTCTCTGGTTTTCATCACTGATCCCTCTGCCGGGCCCTGTGCATCAAGGTCGAATCCCCTTGCGGCCCGTGATAAACTTTTCGGCAATTTCAAATTGGCCCACTATACACAGCTTTAACAAGCAGTCACACGTGGCCATCAACGTACGCGAGGCAAACTCCATGATCGTAGTAACTGGCGGTGCTGGCTTTATCGGCAGCAATCTGGTCAAGCAGCTGAACGCTCAAGGACGGACCGATGTGGTGGTCATCGATGACCTGACCGATGGCACCAAGTTCGTCAACCTGGTCGACCTGACCATTGCCGATTACATGGATAAGGACGAGTTCCAGGCGCGTATCGTCTCCGGTGACGAGTTTGAGGAATGGGATGGCGGCATCGAGGTGATCTTCCACGAAGGCGCCTGCTCCGCGACCACAGAGTGGAACGGCAAGTTCATCATGGAGGTCAACTACGAGTACTCCAAGGATCTGTTCCACTACTGCATCGAGCGGGAAATCCCGTTCATCTATGCTTCCTCCGCCGCCACCTACGGTGGTCGCAACGACAACTTCATCGAAGATCCCAAGTTCGAACAGCCGCTCAACGTCTACGGCTATTCCAAGCAGCTGTTCGACCAGTACGTGCGCCGCTGGCTGCCGGAGATCAACTCCCAGGTCGTGGGTCTGAAGTACTTCAACGTCTACGGTCCGCGCGAGCAGCACAAGGGCTCCATGGCCTCCGTCGCCTTCCACCTCAATACCCAGGTGAAGCAGGGCGGCAATCCCAAGCTGTTTGAAGGCTGTGACGGCTTCCCGGACGGCGGCCAGATGCGCGACTTCATCTATGTGGATGACGTCTGCAAGGTGAACCTCTGGTTCTGGCAGCATCCGCAGCACTCCGGCATCTTCAACTGCGGCACCGGCCGTGCCGAGCCGTTCCAGAACGTGGCCGAGGCGGTGATCAAGCATCATCAGCAGGGCGCTATCGAGTATATCCCCTTCCCGGATCACCTCAAGGGCCGTTATCAGAGCTTCACCCAGGCAGATCTGACCCGCTTGCGCGCGGTCGGCTATGACGGCGAGTTCAAGACGGTGGCCGAAGGCGTGGCCGATTACATGGCCTGGCTGAACCGGGTTTGATCCCCCTCTGACGGGTGGCTCTGGCCACCCGTCGATCGGATGCGCTTGTATGAATATATTGATGGCACTCTCCCAGCTCGAGGTGACGGGAGCTGAGGTCTATGCCACCACGGTCGGTAATGAGCTTACCCGGCGTGGCCACAACGTCTTTTACGTGTCAGATACCCTGACCAAACCCACCCTGGGTCCGGTGTTCAAGTTGCGGTTCAACAAGCGCAGCATATTGCGCCGGTTCTGGCATGTGTTTTACCTCATCTACCTCATCAAGAGGTACCATATCCAGTTGGTGCACGCTCACTCCCGAGCCTCCGGCTGGAGCAGCTATGTGGCCTGTAAGCTGACCGGCACCCCCATGATCACCACGGTGCATGGCCGTCAGCCGGTGCACGCCTCCCGCAAGGCCTTCCATGCACTCGGCTACCGGGCGGTGGCGGTGTGTGAAGACATTGCCCACCAGATCATCGACAACCTGGGGGTGGATCCGGCCAAGGTGCAGGTGCTGCGCAACGGCATCGAGACCGACAAGTTCCAGCCGATGCCGGCCCCGGACAACGCCAAGCCGGTGATCGCCATCATAGGGCGGCTGAGCGGTCCCAAGGGCGAGCTCTGCTATCGCCTGCTGGACGAGGTTCTGGATCTGGCCGCCTGCCGGGTACGAGTCGTTAGCGGTACTCGGTTGCCGGAGCGCTTTGCCCGTTTCGAGGACAGGGTTGAATTTGTCGGCTATGTGAATGACGTCCCCACTCTGCTGGCGGGTTGCGATCTGGTGATCGGGGCCGGTCGGGTGGCGATGGAGGCCCTGCTGTGCGGCCGTCCCGCCTTCGCCATCGGTGAGGCCAGGGCTATCGGTCTGGTGACCGAGCAGAATCTGGATGAGGCGCTGGCCAGCAACTTTGGCGACATAGGGCCGCAGGATCTGGCGATCGACTTTGCCGCATTGAAGGCACAGATAGCGACTGCGTTGGCCAGCAAGGCGGTGTCTGACCCCCTGCGCCTGCGTATTCAGCATGAATATGGCTTGCAGGGCGTGGTGAGCGGGCTCGAGTCCGTCTATCAGGACGCCGTGGTGGAGACCCTGCGCCGCGAGATGCCGGTCATCATGTATCACCGCTTCATCGAGCAGGAGAGCGAGAAGGGGGTGCATGGCACCTGGTTGCCTATCGCCATGTTCGAGAAACACCTCAAGCTGATGAAGTGGCTCGGTTACGAGACGCTGACCTTCGCCGATCTGGAGGAGAAGGGCTTCATCCATCGCCTGCAGTACGGCAAGAAGTACCTGATGATCACCGTCGACGATGGTTATCGGGATAACCTCACCCGCATGCTGCCGCTGCTTGAAAAATATGGTTACAAAGTCGTGGTGTACATAGTGACCGGTGAGGATCACAATCGCTGGGATGTGGAGCACCCGACCCACCCCGATACGCCGGTGGCATTGATGAACGGCGATGAGATCCGTGCGCTCGCCGCGTCGGGCCATGTGGAGATCGGGGGTCATACCCTGACCCACCCGCGCCTCAGCACGCTCACACCAACACTGCAGGCTCAAGAGATCCAGGCCAACAAGGATCGGCTGGAACAGCTGCTCGGTCATCCGCTCTTGTCGTTTGCCTACCCTTACGGGGATCTGAATGACAGTGCCAAGGCCCAAGCCAGTGCGGCCGGTTACCGTTATGCCGTGGCCACCAACAGCGGCCCCAGAGCCATGCATCGAGACCCGCTGCAGATCCGCCGGATCGCCATCTTCCCCCGTACCGATGCGTTCGGGCTCTGGCGCAAGATCCGGGGCAACTATGTATTTAGGAAGTAAGATGTACCCTACAATTTCAATTATTCCTACGAAGCGAGCAGAGTTGCTTCCTTGGCTGGTTCAGTTATCGGCATTTTCGTTTGGTGCGCTGGCTATTGCTATACCTAGTGGTTATTCGTACGGACCAGCATTACTCGCTGTGATTAGCTTGTTTGTCTTTTGGCGTAAGGAGTATCTAGATTGCCTCACCAAGGAGCATAAAGTTGTCGCTGCCTTGCTCTTCCTTTATTTCTTAGTTTTTCTGGTCTCGACCATGCTGGATAGCCGAGAATTAAGTCAGCTGGATCGACCAAGTCGAGCATTAATGGCTATGCTAACACTGCCTTTGTTAGCTCGGCATAAGGTGAAACTTGATGTTTTACTGTTCGGCTTTGGTGTTGGTGCAATCATTTCTGCTTGTATTGCCATTTATGATAAATTCTATTTAGGTTATGAGCGAGCATTCGATTTTTATTCTATGCCGATTCAAACTGGGAATATCAGCATGTCCCTTGGGGTATTCTGCCTATGTGGTTTTTTATGGTGTAGAGCAAAGGAGAAAAGGAGAAGGTCTTATTTTTACTTGTTAAGTACCTTGGCTGGTCTCACAGGAAGTTTTTTATCAGGCACTCGTGGTGGCTGGGTCCTACTCCCCGTGGTTGTTTTTTCCATTCTATTTTTCTACCGAGGTGCTATCTCCAAAAGGGATAGAAAATGGCTCCTGCTTATTCTGGTTACCGTATCCTCCATTGTCTTTACGCCACAATCTGGGGTAATTAAAAGGGTTTATGAAGCACATTCAGATATCGTAAGATACATAGATGGATCGGAGCGTAACACCTCCTTGGGTATCAGATTCCAGTTGTGGCGAAGCGCTTGGGACTCCTTTATTGAGAAGCCAATCTTGGGCTGGGGTCATGATGGTTTACGGATATCGCAAAAGCAGCAATTGGATGCGGGAAAGATAACCGAGTTCATTTATAATTTTAATTATCATGCCCATAACCAGTATCTAGAGGACATGGCGAAGCGTGGTTTGATCGGCTTGTCCAGCCTGTTGGGGATATTGTTTATTCCCATGGTAATTGCGAAATCAAGGATGGTAGGAGCATCCATCACATCGTCAGTCTTTGGTGGGCTAACTATTGTCATGGCGACCTGCTTGACCACGATAGATTACAACCTCAGTCAGGCCTATTTCGCACATAACTCGGGCATTACCTTCTTTATCTTTTCGCTGGTGTTATCCCTGTCCGCTTCTCTAGAAGGTAAGACTCAATCATGAAGATATATGTCGTCAATATGGCACGCTCGACGGATAGAAGAGAGAGGATCTGTACGTTATTGTCTGGCATGTGGCTGGAGTTTGAGTTTTTTTCCGCGATAGATGGCCGAGTGACTGAAATCACCGGCTATGACAATGATCGCAGGTTAAAAGAGAAAGGTCATGGGTTAACCTCCGGTGAGATGGGATGTTTCGCTAGTCATCGTGCACTTTGGGAAAAATGTGTATCCTTGCAGGAAAATATATTGATATTGGAGGATGACATTGATCTTTCAGATGATTTTTTGACATTTTTTAAAATGGCTGATTCTTTGACTACCCAATATGAATACATAAGGCTGGGGCGAGGGCCATTAAAGAGGATGCCCATATTGGGCGCCTATTATAGCATCGATGATGGAGATAAAAAGAACTCTTATTCATTGGTGAAATATCTACGTGGGCCAAGCTGCTGCCATGGTTATACCCTTTCTCCTGTGGCGGCAGAAAAGTTTTTACGTCATTCAGAGGCATGGTGGTGGCCGGTGGATGATTACATGGATAGTGAATACCGCCATCATGTGTGCGATTATGGTATTGAACCGCCTCTTGTATTACAAACTGATTTGCCATCGGAAATAGGTTATGCAGAAAGAGAGCATAAAGGAAGGCGTCGGCTCGATGCGCGATTGCGAAAAGAGGCGTATAGATTTATTAATGATAGGAAAAACAATATATTTAATATCTTGTTTTTCCTTAAAGGGAAATTAAGATAGGTTTTTTCATTATATTTCAACAAGGTGAGCAGCGTAGTGTTCACCTTATATTTTTCACAACTGCATGAATTTATTAATGGTCTCTTCGCTTGAGAATGCCTGGTAGTAACTTTTATCTATATTAGTGGGGCTTTCATTTTGAGTGGTTAACGATGCCGCAATTGTTTGTATGTCATTTAATGGACACAAAAATTTCTTTAATTCTCCGGTGAGGATTTCTGCCGGCCCAGAAGGACAGTCGACACTGATCACTGGGGTATGGCATATTAATGCCTCAATAAGTACAGTGGGTAAACCTTCGGCATCAGAAGTTAGGATTAATGCTTGAGCTGCTTTGATGTATGGGTATGGATTTTTTTGGAAATCAATAATAGTAACTTTATTTCCAAGTCCCATATCATCAATCATCATTTCAATTTTTTGTCGTAACGCCCCTTTTCCCATCAATATCAATGGTGTGTCGATACCACTCAGTTTGTACGCCTGAAGTAAACGATCATGGCGTTTACGTTCTTCAAATGAACCGATATGAATAAAATACTTCTCGAAAGGTTTTATTATTGACTCATCAGCCATGCTTTGTATCTTGGCAATATCAAATGGATTATAAATAACTTGGCATGACAGTGGTTTGGCCTGGACATTGTTCATGATGTCATCGGCAATGCCATGAGAAACGCATATCAGTTTTTTACCATTATAAAAGCGTTTGAACTTGGCATAGCTTTTTGCGTTATCGCTTGCGAAACCAGTTATATTGCCGTGAATCCAGTAATATACATTTAGATTATCAGGGAGATGTCTTGTTATTTTATCACATGAGCAAGATATAATGACATCTGGAGCCTCTTTCAGAATTTTTTGGTAGATAAGTGATGCCTGTATTTTTTCTACAAAGACATTGGATATAGCTTTCGTGAAGCGATTAACGATAGCTAGATTGAGTGGCTTTATATTGTCTGGAATACTATGTTCTATCCTGTTGCGCAAGGTATAAACAATAACATTAGCTTTATTTTTTTGAAGTAGAGATGCCGTATTTAGCAGAACTTTTTCTGCTCCCCCACCATAAAAGTCATCAACAATAAATAATATTTTTTTCATGTACATTCATACCCAAAAATCTGAGGGGAACTTAGCCAGCCTAATATTTACTGCGGAAATATCCGCCTCTTTGTTATTGAAACCGCATTCTATGGCTTGGAATCGAGGATGATCATGTGGGTTTGCAATATTCAGGTGCCCCTGTGGTGCGACTATGGTCAGCAGCGGTATGTCCAGCGCCTGCGCAATGTGACGCGGGCCTGTGTCGTTGCCGACGAACAGCTGGCAATGGGCGAAGATGCCCGCGAGCTCCCGCACCGAGCGGGTCTGTATGCGGTCAAATACGCTGGACTGCAGCGCGGCGGGCAGCAAGGGCTTCAGGCTGCGGTTGTACTCTTCCTCCCCCGGCCCGCAGTAGATCAGGATCTGGGAGTGGTGCTGCTCTATCAGCCAGCGTGCGACCTCGGCGAAGCAGTCGATGGGCCAGCGTTTGTAATGCCCCAGCGAGTTGACCCCCATGGCGATCAGCGGCCGCGATAGATCGACCCCGGCCGCCAGCAGGGTCTCGCACCCCTGCCGTTTCTCCTCTTCGCTCAACCAGAGATAGTAGTTGCGATCCTCCTGCGCGAGGCCGAGGGGCTTGAGCAGGGAAAATCTGTCGTCCACCAGGGTACTGTTACCCCGATGTTCGGTGTCATGCCGAAAGCGCACTATGCGGTTGTGGCCGAGTCGCCAGGGGAAGGAGTCAAAGCCAATCCGCAGTTTTGCCCCCGAGATGAGGCAGGTGAGCAGGCCTATCATCTGGCCCTGGCTGTTGATCACCACGTCGTAGCGTTCGCGCCGGATCCCCAGCAGCAGTGCCTTCATGTAGCGCCACTCGTTGCGCCTGGCCTTCTCGATGACGATCAGCCTGTCTATGTTGGGGTTGCCCTCTGCCATGCCCGCGCAATAGTCCATGACCAGATAGTGAACCTCCCCATTGGGATCGTTCTGCTTGAGGTTGTTGCACAGCGCCGTGGAGATCAGCACGTCTCCTATCTGTTTGGTTTGGACTACGAGGTATTTCATGCAAGGCCTCAGGCGAGGTCGGGGTTGAACGTCAGCGCAACAGCATATCTTACTAGGCGGTCAGATGCTGCCGCTGCTGGGTGAAAATCCGATCTGGCGCAACCTGATTGCGCATATTTCCGACACGTTAGGTTCCCATCCAGCGTGAGTCGCGTCCAGATGAGGCAAACAGAGAGGAGTGTGAATGGCATCAACGCACGATAAGGCCCAGTAGTATGCCTACCACGCCGAAGTCGGCATCGCTGAAGGTGGTATTGGCAAAGCCGAGATCCCCCAGCACCGGCAGGAAGGCGATCAGCTGGCCATCGCCGGTTTCGATGATTCGGATGTGGCGAAGGCCTGTTATCCTGCCCTGACGTCGGTACAGATCCCCTATTGCAAGATGGGCGGCATGGCCGCGGAGATGATCCTGCGTAAACTGGCTGGCGAGGTACTGCAAGACGGTACCCAGACCATCGAGTTTGAATTGCACAAGCGCCAGAGCACCTGATGCCGGCGCCACAACCCCGAGAGGAAAGCATGTTCAAGGCTCTGTTACTGGAAAACCAAGATGGCAAGACGGTCCCGACCCTCACCCAGCTGACCGAGAGCCAGCTGCCGGAAGGCGAGGTGCGGGTGGCGGTGAGTTACAGCTCCATCAACTATAAGGATGGGCTGGCCATCACCGGCAAGGGCAAGATAGTGCGCCAGTGGCCGCTGGTGCCCGGCATCGACTTCGCCGGCACTGTGCTCGAGTCGGCGGATGGCCGCTATCGGCCCGGTGACAAAGTAGTGCTGACCGGTTGGGGCGTGGGTGAGGGCCACTGGGGCGGCATGGCCGAGCAGGCGCGGGTCAAGGCCGACTGGCTGGTACCGCTGCCGGCCGGACTGGATGAGCGCCAGGCCATGTGCATCGGCACCGCCGGTCTCACCGCCATGCTCTGCGTGCTGGCGCTGGAAGAGGCGGGCATCACCCCCGAGAGCGGCGAGATCCTGGTGACCGGGGCCGCCGGTGGGGTGGGCTCCACCGCTGTCGCCCTGCTGGCAGCCCTGGGTTATAGCGTCGCGGCCCTGACCGGCCGGGTGCAGGAGCAGGGCGAGATGCTGTGCGCGCTCGGTGCCAGCCGCATAGTGCCGCGCAGCGAGCTGCTGGTGCCCGCCAAGCCGCTGGAGAAGCAGCTGTGGGCCGGTGCCATCGACACCGTCGGCAGCCAGGTGCTGGCCAAGTTGCTGGCCCAGATGAACTATGGCGGCGCCGTGGCGGCCTGCGGGCTGGCGGGGGGCTTCGATCTGCCGACCAGCGTGATGCCCTTCATCCTGCGCAACGTGCGCCTGCAGGGAGTGGATTCGGTGCTGTGCCCGCTGGCCCGCCGCCAGCAGGCCTGGGAGCGACTGGCTCGAGATCTGCCCGCCAGCTTCTTCGCCCAGGCGGTGACCGAGATAGGACTGGAGCAGGTCGTGGCCGCCGCCGAGGCCATCACCCTTGGCCAAGTCGCGGGCCGCACCCTGGTCAAACTTTGACCGCGAGCTGACTGGCGAGCACCATTTTTCTGGATAGACTTTGAAGGCCGGTGCACTATCCAAGGAGAATGAGCATGGGTGAACAGAAGCCGGATTACGAGCTCGAGGATGATTGGGAGCCGGAATCCTGGGAGGACGAGCTGGAGGAACTGGATGACGAGAGCTGGCAGGATTATGAGCCTCTCGACGACCAGTGAATCGCGGTGCAGAGTAGGGGCGGGCCCAGGGGCCCGCCCTATTTTTTTGTGCGCCCGTTGAGAAAGCGGGGGCGTGGGCTAGGGCTTGGCCGGGATGGGCGGGCTGGATAGAATGAACTGCTCAAATGGCGCTCAGGAGTGCTAAGGTGGTCCTGCGTCATGGTGGTGGCCGGTTCGGGCCGCTCGTGAACTGTTCAATCGATGCTCAAGGATGAATATGCGATTACTCGTCATCATGATGTGTGCCGGCCTGCTCGGGGGCTGCGTCTCCAATTCGGATGATCCCTGCGAGAAGGTGTGGAGCGATGTGGGGGAGGCCGATGGCAAGCTGGGCTTTGCCGCCGACAGGGTTGAGTTCCATCAGGCCCAGTGCGGGACCAAGGTGGACGTTGCCGTGTGGCAGCAGGGCCGGCAGAAGGGACTGGCCTGGTATTGCCGCCCCGAGCACCTCTATCTGGCCGGTCGAGCCGGGGAGGAGTACCGTGGCGTCTGCCCCAACGATGAGCAGGCCCGTCGCCTGTTCGAGCAGGGTCGCCAGGGCTGGACCGATCAATAGGGGCTGACCTGGTCCCCCTTTTTCAGACGCCGCAGAGACTGGCACTGTGGTAGTGCCGGGGGAACGATGGGGTACTTACTCCCCCTTCTCCTTCAGGCGCAGCGGCTGACACAGATACTGTTTGTCGTTGGCGCTGCGGGCGCACTTGCCGCACACGAACTTGGGTTTGCGTACTATCTTGCGCAGCGCCTTGAGGTCAAATGGGATCTCGTGACGGCGCCATTCACACAGCGTCTTGTGGCCCATGGAGAGTCATATCCTCGACAACGAATGGGGGTGAGCAGGACTCATGGCCGGCACCCCGGTCACGGCCTCATTGGTACAGATACTTGGTGAAGATGAGTTCGCGTACCGCCTTCTTGCCGGTCTCTTTCACCAGCAGCTCATTGACCCGGTTCTCACACTCCTTGCGCAGCTCTTCCCGGCTCACCAGCGACTTGATCTGATCGCCGGTCTTGCTGCCAATCAGGCGGATGATGGCGTCGCGGATCAGGGGATCGTGCTGCTCCAGCAGCTTGAGGTCTGTCCCGTTCTCGGCCATCAGCTCCACCGTCACCCGCACGTAGCCCAGGGTTTTGCCTTCCCCCAGGTAGTTGGTGATGATGTCCGGATCCAGCGCATGGTAGGCAAAGCCCGGCTTGACGGCGGAGGAGGCCGGATCGGCGGCGCTCTCCTCGGAGGAGGCTTGTGCATTCAATGCGGTACAGCCCAGCAATAACACCAGCAGAATTCTGGAGATCTTCATCAAGATGGCTCAGCAGCGACAGATGCCCCATTTTTGATGCTGCCATCGGGGCCGTCAAGCACGGATGTTCTTACAATTCTCGATTGATTTACGGATAATAAACCGGATTTTAACCTGACAACGGAAATCTCCGGATGGTGAAGTTGTGAAGTCCGAGTTGACTGTTCCCCTGATCCAGCTTGCCCCGTGGCGGACGCCCGAGCAGTGCGATCTCCCCGAGGCGCTGCGCCCCTGGTTGCTGGAAGCCGATTCCATGACCCGACGGCTGCGTCGTTACAATCGCCATCTCTCGGTGCAACTGCTGGGCAATCGCAGCGTGTCGCTCGGCGCCGATGAGCAGGATCTGGTGGCCGCCCCGCATCCCATGGGGCTGTGCCGCGAGGTGATCCTGCATGGGGATGGCGGGCCGGCGATCCTGGGCTGGACCCTGTTTGCCGAGGCGGCGCTGCAAGGGAGCGGTTTGCATGATCTGGGCGAGCAACCGCTGGGGGAGCGCATCTTCGGCGATGCGCCGGCGCGGCGCGATCACCTGCAGCTGGCCTGTTTCGAAATAGCGGCCAACCCCTGGTGCCAGGCCGCCACCGTCTGGGGACGCCGTTCCCGTCTCTATCTGGGGCAGTGGCCCTTGCTGGTCCACGAACTCTTCTTGCCCTCGCTATCGTCTGATGCGCTGCCATCGAATAAGGAGCTGGAGTGAAGCTGTTAACCAAGGAGCGGGGACTGGCCTATGTGCAGTTGGCCCGCATCGACAAGCCCATCGGCACCCTGCTGCTGCTGTGGCCGACCCTGTGGGCACTCTGGCTGGCGGCCGGTGGCCCGCCGGACCCCTGGATCCTGGTGGTGTTTGTGGTGGGGGTCTTCCTGATGCGCTCGGCCGGCTGCGTCATCAACGACTATGCGGATCGCAACTTCGACGGCCATGTGAAGCGCACCGCCGGCCGGCCGCTGCCCATGGGCAGGGTCGGGCCGCGGGAGGTGCTGGCACTGTTCGCCGTGCTGGCCCTCATCTCGTTCGGCCTGGTGCTGACCCTGAACCCGCTCACCATAGGGCTGTCGTTCGCCGGCCTGCTGCTGGCGGTCTGCTACCCCTTCATGAAGCGTTTCATCCCGATACCGCAGCTGGTGCTGGGGATGGCCTTCTCCTGGTCCATTCCCATGGCCTATGCGGCGCAGGCCAACGCCCTGCCCGCCGTGGCCTGGCTGCTGTTTCTCGCCAACCTGCTGTGGACCATCGCCTATGACACCCAGTACGCCATGGTGGACCGGGATGACGACCTCAAGCTGGGCCTGAAGTCGAGCGCCATCCTGTTCGGCCGCCACGACAAGCGGATCATCGGCATGCTGCAGCTGGCGACCCTGCTGATCCTGCTGCTGGTGGGGGAGCTGATGGCGCTGGGGGCCAGCTACTACTGGGGGCTGCTGGGGGCGGCGGTGCTGTTCGTCTATCAGCAGCGGCTCATCCGTGAGCGGCAGCGGGAGGCCTGCTTCCAGGCGTTTCTCAACAACAACTACGTGGGGGCCCTGGTGCTGATCGGGGTGGTGATCCACTACCTCTGAGCCGCAGGCTCCCATGAAAAAGGCCGCATCATGCGGCCTTTTTGTTTGATGCCGGGCGGCGGCCTCAGGGCCGGTTGCCGGCCTCTATCGTCCGCCGGATCCTGGTGCTGAGCAGCGGCACTATGTTGTCGGCCAGCGCCTGGAAGCGGCCCAGATCCGGTTTGCAGCCCGTGTCCAGATAGCCTTCGCTGCGCAGGCTGTGGATCAGGGTGCTGAACAGCTTCTGGTCGAAGAACTCGGGGGCGTTGATGCCGTGCAGGGTGCCGAGGCGTTCCGCCATCATCAGGCCGTCCGCTTCCAGCTGCTCTGCCTCGATATAGGGTTGGGCCAGCACCCGGGTCAGCACTATGGCGTAGCGTTGCAGCGTCTCCTGGATGCTCTCGGCCAGCAGCAGCAGGCGCATCTGGTTGCCCGGGTTGACCCAGTAGCCGCCGTCGCGCGCCTCGATCAGCTGCTGGCGTTGCAGCTCGCCCAGCAGGGCATCGATCAGCTCCGGCAGCTCTTCCTCTTCATAGCGCAGGAACAGCTCGGTCTTGAGCAACGGGTAGATGTCGACGCAGCGGGCGACGATCTCGCTGCGGGAGATCCCCTCGCAGCGCTCGATCAGGGTGGCCACCAGGGACGGCATGGCGAACAGGTGCAGTATGTTGTTGCGATAGTAGGTCAGCAGGATCGCCTGATAGCGGTCCAGGCTGATGATCTGGCCCAGCTTGTCCTCGCTCACCTCGAACTTGTTGAGCTCCATCGCCTGATCCAGCAGGGTCCTGGCATCCTCATCCGGCAGGGTGCTCTGGGGGCTGTAGGGCACCTGCTTGAGCAGGTCCAGATAGGTGTTGAGCTGCGCCTGCAGCTCGTCACGGGTCAGGGCGTGGCGCTCGGCGGCCAACAGTGCCAGGGCGCTCAGGGTCAGGCCGTTGACGGCGGCGGCATCGTTGATGCGGGTCATCAGCAGCTCGGCCAGCCGGTTGACGGTGGGCGCCATCCACTCGGGGCGCTCTTCCTTGCCGATGCTCTCCTTCCAGTGCGGCACGTGCTCGCCGAGGTAGTTGTTGAGGGTCAGCGGCTCACCGAAGTTGACGAAGCCCCGGCCGTAGTTGCGCAGCTTGCGCAGTATGCCGAGCACCTGCAGGAAGCTCTCCTTCTCCTTGCGGCTGCCCTTGAGCTCGTTGTGGTAGGTGTTCACCTCCATCACGTGCTCATAGCCGAGATAGACGGGGACCAGGGTCACCGGCCTGTCCAGCCCGCGCATCATGGCCTGCAGTGTCATGGCCAGCATCCCGGTCTTGGGCGGCAGCAGGCGCCCGGTGCGCGAACGCCCGCCCTCGGTGAAGAACTCCACCGAGTAGCCCTTGGCGAACAGCAGATTCAGGTATTCGCGGAATACGGTGCTGTAGAGCGGGTTGCCCTTGAAGGTACGGCGAATGAAGAAGGCGCCGCCGTGGCGGAAGATGGGGCCCGCCGGCCAGAAGTTGAGATTGATGCCGGCCGCGATGTGGGGCGGCACCATGCCCTGGTGATAGATGACGTAGGAGAGCAGCAGGTAATCCATGTGGCTGCGATGGCAGGGCACGTAGACGATCTCGTGGCCTTCCTGCGCCAGCTGGCGCACCCGCTCGGCGCCGTTGACCGACAGGCCGCGGTAGAGCTTGTTCCACAGCCAACCGAGGAAAGTCTCGCCGAGCCGGATCAGCCGGAAAGAGAAGTTGGCGGCGATCTCGTCCATGTAGCCGTGGGCGCGCTTCTGGGCCTTCTCCAGGCTGATGCCCTCGCGCTGGGCCTCTTCCTCGATCGCCTGCTGGATCACGCTGGAATCCAGCAACTGCTTGAACAGCAGGTTGCGGTTCGGCAGCTTGGGGCCGGTCGCCGCCAGCTGCTGGCGGCTGAAGTGGGTGCGGGCCACCCGCGCCAGCTTGTGGGCTATGGCCTCGTCGGTGCCGTGCTTGTCCGCCATATGGCGCAGGGAAAGTGGCGGCGAGAAGCGTACCAGGTTTTCGCGACCCTTGAGGATCACGATCATCGCCTTCTTGAGCCTGTTCGGGGCCAGGCTGCTGATGATGTTCCAGCCGGAGGCCTCTTCACCCTCGCGGCCCGGGGCGCGGCCCCAGAACAGGGTGACGGGCACGACCTGGATATCCAGCGCCGGATCCTGCTTGTGCAGATCCAGCAGCTGGTGAAACTCTTGCAAGAAGGGGAGTGGCTTGTTGCGTTTTCCGAACAGGGGAGGCGGACGATCCAGGCAGACGTAGCGCGGCAGCAGCTGGTCACCGAGCTCCAGCGGGGTGAAGGGACCGGGCAGACCGAGATCCTCGCAGCATTGCTGCAGCGTCATCAGGTCGGTGATCGAGCTGGTTTTCAGGGCATAGACAATGGGTCTGGCCGGGTCCAGGTTCAGTTCTGTAATGGGGTTTTCCGGCAGGCTCTTGTGATTGACCAAGCCGCTGATAGGCCATTGCAGTATGGCTCTGGAAATGTTCTGTCCTATGGACATGGGTGCTGCTCTCCAAAAAATGCGGCGTGAGCATAACAAATCACCGTTGGCTTGTCGCCGAGAGGTACGATGAGTGGCTGTGCAGGATCAAGAATGGTCTATTTCCTGGCAAGAAGTGCGACAAGGATGCGACAAATGTCAGCAACGCCTTGCCTTGGCCCCAGCACTGTATATACTGCCAGTGTGCTGTATAAAAAAACAGGTGCCAATCCTATGAAACCTCTTACCCCCCGCCAGGCCGAAGTGCTGGCGCTGATCAAGGTAAACATGAGCGAGACCGGCATGCCGCCGACTCGTGCCGAGATCGCCCAGAAGCTTGGTTTCAAGTCGGCCAATGCGGCCGAGGAACATCTGAAGGCCCTGGCCAAGAAAGGGGTCATCGAGATCATGCCCGGTACCTCCCGCGGTATCAGGCTGCTGCTCGAGGAAGAGGAAGTCGCGCCGGAAGAGAGCGGCTTGCCGCTGATCGGCAAGGTTGCGGCCGGTGAGCCGATCCTGGCCCAGGAGCACATAGAGAGCCACTATCAGGTGGATCCTGCTCTGTTCCATCCGCGGGCAGACTTCCTGCTGCGGGTGCAGGGGATGAGCATGAAGAACATCGGCATCATGGATGGCGACCTGCTGGCGGTGCACAAGACCCAGGAAGTGCGCAATGGCCAGGTGGTGGTGGCTCGCCTCGATGAGGATGTCACCGTCAAGCGCTTCCAGCGCAAGGGCAGCCAGGTGTGGCTGCTGCCGGAGAACGAAGAGCTCTCTCCCATCGAGGTGGATCTCTCCAGCCAGCACCTCACCATCGAAGGTCTGGCCGTCGGCGTGATCCGCAACGCCGACTGGATGTAACGGCACGGCCTCCTGCGGGAGGCCGTCTCGTTTTGCCCCTTTTCCCCCGTTAGCTTGCGTCCTCCCTGATGACCGCCATTTTTGTCTCCATCTCACCGCCGCACGGCGGGCATTTCGGATATATCCTTTGATAAGGCCCGGTGCGCCAGCGCTGGCCCGGATGGTTGCCTGAGTGGCCAGCATAAGGCCGCGAGCATGCATCACTGGCGCTGCGCCGAGGCGGCGCGGGATAGAAGGGAGAGTCTTCGGGCGCTCGCACATCGAGCGAGCCAAAGGCCCGAAGCGACTCGTACAGTCAGCACGCGACAGTGTCTTGGGGTGTCCAGGGGGCTGGTCGGCGTGACCTGTTGAGCAAGGAGGACAGGTATGGCTTCAAGCTCGCCATGGGATCCGGGTCTGGCCGCAGCGCCCGCATCTTCCATTACCCGCTTCATCAAGGGCAGCCGGATGACGTGGTTTTATGCGCTCTGGGTTTATCACAAGGGCGATGGCTGGACCATCTGGCTGGGCTGCCCCAAGGACAAGATAGTCCGTCTGGTGCGGCTGTTTCGCCGCCACCATGACATGGGGCTGCCGGATGCCCCCTGGACGGCCCCGGTCGTGCCGCTGCACACCGTTGCCAAGCGTACGCAGGCGCAGCACAGACGGCGCCCCTGAGTTACCCGGATCTATTGCGAGCCCCATCCAATATGGGGCTTCTGTTTGCTTGTCGGCCCAGCCTGTTTCCCCCAATTGTCGAGCCTCCGCCAGACCGCTATCCGGACCTTGGGTAGCCAAAAAGGGTGCCGAGCGGGTTACAATAGCCATTCGTTTAGCCCTTTCTTCGGCTGATTAGACTAGCAAGGCTTTGTTTTATATGGTTAAACCTCGTTACCCCCTGCTGTTTCTGCTGCTGGTCGGCGGCATGATGGCTGCCTACCATTGGAGCCAGCCCGCCCTGCCCGAGCAGGCGGACTACTACGCACAGGGCCGGGACATCAATCCTTTCACGCTCACCGACGCCGAGGGGCAGGCCTTCACCCCGGACAGCCTGAGTGGCCACTGGACCTTCCTGTTCATCGGTTATACCTATTGCCCGGACATCTGCCCGACCACGCTGGCGGATCTGCGCTCCGTCTATCCTGAGCTGAAAAAAATCGCCCCCAGCAGCCAGGTGGTCTTCGTCTCGGCGGATCCGCAGCGGGATGACAGCGCCCGCCTCAAGCGATATACCGCCTTCTTCCAGCCGGAGTTCAAGGCCGCCACCGGTCCCCACAACCATCTGTTCCCCTTCGTGCGCAACCTCGGCCTCGTCTACTCAATGGCGGAGAGCGGGGACAAGGATTACCTGATCGACCACTCGGCTTCCATAGTGCTGATCGATCCGCAGGGCAAGCTGGTGGCGGTGTTCCGTCCCCAGATGGTGGATGGGCAGGTGCCCCATGTGGCGATGACGACCCTGGTCTCCGATTTTGGCCGGATAGTGCGGTTGGCCGACGAATGATGCCCCAACAGTGGCCCTGCCCATGCTGATCCCGCCCTGGCTGCGGGATCCCAGGCGTCACAGGGCCGTGTTTGCCCTGGCCCTGCCCATGGTGTTTTCCAATATCACCACCCCGCTGCTCGGGCTGGTGGACACCTGGGTGATCGGTCATCTCGGCCAGGCCTGGTTCCTCGGCGGCGTCTCGGTCGGCGCCACCCTCATCAACCTCCTCTTCTGGCTGCTCGGTTTCCTGCGCATGTCCACCACCGGGCTGACCGCCCAGGCTCATGGCGCCGCCAGCGCCGAGGGACAGCTGGACACCCTGGCGCGGGCGCTGGGTCTGGCCATTGGTCTGGGCACCGCACTGCTGCTCCTGTTGCTGCCCTTCCTGCCGGCGCTCATCGCGCTCAGTGGCGGCTCGCCCGAGGTGCAGGGTTATGCCGGGGAATACGTGTCGGTGCGGATCTGGAGTGCCCCGGCCGCGCTGTGCAACCTGGTCATCATGGGCTGGCTGCTGGGCATGCAGGATGCCCGCAGCCCCATGCTGCTGCTGATCCTGAGCAACCTCATCAACATGGTACTGGACGCCTGGTTCGTGCTGGGGCTGGGCTGGCAGGTCAAGGGGGTCGCCGCCGCCTCGTTGCTGGCCGACTACGGCGCGCTGGGGGTGGGACTCTGGCTGGTGAGCCGCCAACTGCGCCATCTGTCCGCCGACGTGTGGCAGGGGGCCTGGCAGCGCTGGCGACAGTGGCCGGCGCTGCGGCGCCTGCTCGGCCTGAATCGGGATATCTTCATCCGCTCTCTCTGCCTGCAGCTCTGTTTTGCCTTTATGACCCTGCAGGGGGCGCGGCTGGGGGATGTGGCGGTGGCCGCCAACGCGGTGCTGCTCAACTTCCTGATGCTCATCTCCTACGGGCTGGATGGCTTTGCCTACGCGGTGGAGGCCATGGTGGGCCGGGCCATAGGGCGGCGGGATCGGCAGGGGCTGCGGGAGGCCATTGTCCTCAACCTGGGCTGGGCGTTGCTGATCGCCCTCGGCTTTAGCCTGTCATTCGCCTTGGGGGGAGAGCGGCTCATCGCCCAGATCACCGACATCCCGGCGGTGGTCGCCGAGGCGAACCGCCAGTTGCCCTGGCTGATCGTCATGCCGATGCTGGCAGTCTGGTGTTTCCTGCTGGACGGGGTCTTCATCGGCGCGACCCGCGCCCGCGAGATGCGCAACAGCATGCTGATAGCGGCGTTCTGCGGCTTCTTTCCGGTCTGGTGGCTGTGCCAGGCCTGGGGTGTGGCGGCCTTGTGGGCCGCCATGGCGGCCTTGATGGCGGGGAGGGGGTTGACCCTTGGCTGGTTATGCTGGCGGATGGAGTCCGATGGGCGCCTGCTGGGTCAGGGGCATGCCGCCGAGCCCGCGAGCCGCGGCTGATGCTTTGTCAGGTGGCGTCGATTAAGCGTCTGAGCGGCTGCGGCCCGGCGCAGGCATCGACTCAGAGCGAGCCCTCGTAGCCGAACTGACGCCAGCTCTCATAGACGAAGACGGAGACCGCATTGGCCAGGTTCATGCTGCGGCTTTGCGGCAGCATGGGGATGCGCAGGCGCTGCTCGAACGGCAGGCTCTCGATGAGATCCGCAGGTAGACCCCGGCTCTCAGGCCCGAACAGCAGGGCATCCCCCAGCGCAAACTGCGCCGCCGAGTGCGCGGTGCGCCCCTTGGTAGTACAGGCAAACACCCGGGTCGGCGCCACGGCCGCCAGGAAGCTCTCATAGTCCGACCAGCGCTTCACCTCGGCAAACTCGTGGTAGTCGAGGCCGGCCCGCTTGACCCTCTTGTCATCCCATTCAAATCCCAGCGGCTCGATCAGGTGCAACCGGTAGCCGGTATTGGCACAGAGACGGATGATGTTGCCGGTGTTGGGCGGGATTTCCGGTTGATAGAGCACGATGTCGAGCATGACGGGATCCTGATGGGGGCCGAGATTGGGGCGAAAAGGGCGCCAGCATAACCAGCGCCCGTTGGGATGAAAAGGGCTGTCTCACGCCATGGGCAGGCGGATGGTGATGACGAGCCCGTTCGGCTGATTACTGCTGGCCCGGATGGTGCCGCCATGGCGCTGGATCGCCTCGGCGGCGATGGCCAGCCCGAGGCCGGTGCCGCCGGTCTTGGCGTTGCGCGCATCGTCGACCCGGAAGAAGGGCAGGAACAGCTGCGCCTGTTGTGCCACCGGCACGCCTGGGCCGTCATCCCGGATGGTCATCACCCACTCCCGCCCCTCCGGATACCAGTCCACCTTGATGAACTCGCGGGCATATTTGAGCGCGTTGCGCAGCGGGTTTTCCAGGGCGCGAGCCAGCAGATCCGGCCACATCTTGAGGGATTCGGCCGGCAGTGGCGGCAGCCTGAGTTGCTTGCCGTTCTGGTTGGCCTCGAACATGGCATCGTCCAGGATGGGCTCCAGCAGATCGGCAAGGGGCAGCAGCACCGGGGCCTCCACATGCTGTTGTACTCGCGACAGATCCAGCAGATCCCCGATCAGCTTGTCGAGCCGGGCTATCTCGGTCTCGATCCGTGCCAGCTCATTGCTGTCCCCCTGCTTGCGACGGATCAGCGCCTGCGCCAGCTGGATGCGGGTCAGCGGGCTGCGCAGCTCGTGGGAGATGTCGGAGAGCAGCTGTTTCTGCTTCTGGATCATGCTCTTGAGAGTATCCACCATGTGGCTGACGTGATCCGCCAACTGGCCTATCTCGTCCCGCCGCCCCAGGTTGGGGATCTGCGCCTCCAGGTTGCCCTCCGCCAGCCGGGAGACCGACTGCTGCAACTGCAGTATGGGGCGGGTCAGCCGCCAGGCCAGCAACAGGCAGAGCGGGGTGCTGACCAGCATGGCGATGCCCAGGATCTGGATAGGGTGATCCAGGATCTGGATGAACAGGAACAGGTAGGAGTTCTCGACGTTGAGCCCGAAGTAGACATGATAGGTCTGGCCGTGATGCTTCATCTGGAAGGGGCCGGCGATGGCCCGCTTGTGCTCGCTCCCCAGCATGGGCTTGGCCGGGTTGTCGGCATCGAGCATGAAGCGGATGACGAACTTGCTGAGGTGGGCGGTGGACTGCATCTGCCCCTTGGCATCGCGCAGGTAGACGTTGTCCACCGGCAGCAGTCCGGCGGACTCGATGGCCTTGGACAGATCGAACTCCTGGTCCGGATCCATGCCCGCCTGCAACGCCCTGAGATTGTTGTTCATCCTGGACACTTCATGCTCTGGCAGGGGGATGATGTTGCGCGGATCCAGGGTCGGCAGTATGACCACGGCTGCCAGCACGACCAGCAACATGAACCAGAACCAGAGGAAGATCTGGGTGGAGAGGCCGCCGAAGGAGCGGTTGCTGTTCATCGGCTCAGGCCTGTTCCAGCCAGAGGTAGCCGCGGCCGCGCACCGTCTTGAAGCGGGGCTGGCCATCGCTGCGCTCCGGCAGCTTCTTGCGCAGATTGCTCAGGTGCATGTCGATGGCGCGATCGAAGGGCTCAAGCTTCTTGCCAAGCACCTGTTCAGACAGCAGATTCTTGCTGACGATCTGGCCCGGGCTGCGCAGCAGGCACTCCAGCAGGCCGAACTCGGTGGCGGTGAGCTCCAGCAACTGATCGTCGCAGCGGGCCTGTTGCAGGCCGGGCTGCAGCACCAGATCCATGAAGCGCAGCTCGTCCGATGCGCCGCGCTGGGGGGAGAGGGCCTGGGTGCGGCGCAGGATGGCGCGCACCCGGGCCAGCAGCTCGCGATCGTCGAACGGCTTGGCCAGGTAGTCATCGGCGCCGGCCTCCAGCCCGTTGACCCTGTCCTGGCTGTCGCCGCGGGCGGTCAGCATCAGCACCGGGGTGTCATGGCGCTTGCGCAGCCGGGTCAGCATGGCGAAGCCGTTGAGTCTGGGCATCATCACATCCAGCAGCACCAGATCGAACTCCTGCTCGGCCAGCCGCAGCAGGCCCTCCTCGCCATCTTCGGCGACCGTGACCTGAAAGCCTTCCAGGGTCAGGATTTCGGTGAGCAACTGGGTCAGCTCGAGATCGTCGTCGACCAGGAGTATTTTATTCATCTGGAATCATTCCGCTGATTTTGCGCGTCAGACTGACGCCTGGGTCAGGGTATAATAAATTTTTACGCGCCAGAGGAAAGCCGGTTTTGAGCCAACAACAATATTCTCGCTGGGTCACCCTGGCCAGCATGGCGGCGGTCGCCGTCGCCAGCCTGCTGATCACCGGCAAACTGATCGCCTGGCTGATGACGGACTCGTCCAGTCTGCTCGCCTCCCTGACCGACTCCCTGATGGACGTCAGCGCCTCCCTCATCAACCTGTTCGCCATCCGCTATGCCCTGGCCCCGGCGGATAACGAGCACCGCTTCGGCCACGGCAAGGCGGAGTCGCTGGCGGGCCTCATCCAGTCGGCCTTCATCTCGGGCTCGGCCCTGCTGCTGGTGATGCACGGCATCTCCTCCCTGCTCAATCAGGTGCCGGTGCAGCGGCTGGAGGCCGGGCTCTGGGTCAGCGCTGGCTCTATCCTGCTGACCCTGCTGCTGGTCGGCTTCCAGCGCTGGGTGGTGCAGCGTACCAACAGCGTGGCCATCAAGGCCGACATGCTGCACTACCGTTCCGATCTGCTGCTCAACGCCGGCGTGCTGCTGGCGCTGGTGCTGGCGGGGCAGGGGTGGTTCTGGGCCGACGGCCTGTTTGCCATCCTGATCGGTCTGTTCCTGGTGTGGGGAGCCGTCCAGATCGGCTACGAATCGGTACAGGCGCTGCTCGATCGTCAGTTGCCAGAGGAAGAACAAGCGAGAATAATGGCGCTCTGCTGTGCCGTGGAGGGGGTACATGGTGTCCATGATCTGCGTACCCGCCAATCCGGGCCGACCCGGTTCGTGCAGCTGCATCTGGAACTGGATGATCAGCTGCCCCTGGTCAAGGCCCATCAGATAGCCGACGAGGCTGAGCTGGCCGTGCGCCAGTCATTTGAGCGGATGGATGTGATTATCCACATGGACCCCATCTCGGTGCTGACAAAAGAACAACAAGGCCCTCACCCTGAACAACAGTAGGCTGCAACATGGATGATCTGGTTGCCCAAACGTGGCAAAAAATTCAGCTGGAAGCACAGAGCATGGCGGCCCAGGAGCCCATGCTGGCCAGCTTCTTTCACTCCACCATTCTCAATCATCAGGATCTGCGCTCGGCACTCAGCTTTCAGCTGGCCAACAAGCTCGACAGCACCACCATGCCGGCCATCGCCCTGCGTGAGGTGATCGAGCTGGCCCTGCGCAGCGAGCCCGAGTTGCTGGCCATGGTGGCCGCCGACATCTGCGCGGTGCAGGACAGGGATCCCGCGGTCGATCTCTTCTCGACGCCGCTGCTCTACCTCAAGGGCTTTCATGCCCTGCAGGGCTACCGGGTGGCCAACTGGCTGTGGCGCCAGGGTCGTCGTTCGCTGGCGCTCTATCTGCAAAACCAGATCTCAGTGGTGTTCGGGGTCGATGTGCACCCGGCGGCGCGGATCGGCAAGGGCATCATGTTCGACCACGCCACCGGCATAGTGGTCGGGGAGACGGCGGTGATCGAGGACGATGTCTCCATCCTGCAGAGCGTGACCCTGGGCGGGACCGGCAAGGAGAGTGGCGATCGCCACCCCAAGATCCGGGAAGGGGTGATGATAGGGGCGGGTGCCAAGGTGCTCGGCAACATAGAGGTGGGCGTCGGCGCCAAGATAGGTGCCGGCAGCGTGGTGATCAACCCGGTGCCGCCCCATACCACGGTCGCCGGTGTGCCCGCCAAGATCGTGGGTCGCCCCGAGTGCGACAAGCCCTCGCTGGATATGGATCAGTGTCTCTGATCCCCTGACCGAGGCGGTACCATGGTCAAGCGCTGGTCAGGCTATCTGATCTTGGGGATGTGGCTGCTCAACCTGCTGCATCTCTATCTGGGCTTCTCTCCCTGGCCGGCGGCCATCGCCGCCTGGGCCGCCTCCCTGCTCACCTGGCCCTGGCTGGTGGGTGCCGCACGGCGTCAGGCCCTGGCCCTCTATGGTGCCGCGCTCTTGCTGCTGGTCTTCTCCTGGTGGCGCGGAGCCAGTCTCAGCGCCGGCGACTGGCTGTTGCCCAACATCAACATGCTCACCATGTTTGCCGCCGTCAGCACCCTCAACCTCGCTACCTCCGGCCTGCTGACTGGCACCAGCTCCTGGTCGGGTCGCAAGGGGCTGTGGAGCACTATGGCCAGCCTCAATCTGCTCGGCGCCGTCATCAACCTCTCGGTGCTGTTCATCATCGGCGACCGGCTGGAGCGCAATGGCACCCTGGAGCGGCGCCAGGTGATGGTGCTGAGCCGGATCTTCTGCGCGGCCGCCTTCTGGTCCCCCTTCTTCGTCGCCATGGCGGTGGCGCTCACTTATGCCCCCGGCCTGCAACTCGCCAGCATACTGCCGTTTGGCATCATCGCCGCCTTGCTGGCGATGGGGCTGACGGCCTGGCAGGTGGAGCGGCTCGGCGTGGCGGATTTCGCTGGCTACCCGCTGCGGCTGCAGACCCTGGGGTTGCCGGTGACGCTGGCGCTGCTGGTCTTGCTGATCAACCAGCTCTGGCCTCAGCTCAGCATCCTGGCGGTGATCGCGCTGGTGGCACCGCTGCTGGCGCTGCTGTTCATGCCCCATGCCGGGCGGGGGGCGGCCCTCAAGCGGCAGGTGGTGGAGCGCTTCCCCGCCATCGGCGGTCAGTTGGTGTTGTTCCTGGGGGCCGGCTTGCTGGCGGCGGGCATCAACAGCGCGCTGTCGGTGATCGATGTCGGCGGTGGCCACGGCCTGCCGCTGTTCAATCACTTCGGCTGGCTGGAGGCCTGCCTGACCCTGCTGCTGATCTTCCTGGTGGCCATCATAGGGGTGCACCCGCTCATCAGCATCTCCGGGCTGGCCCCCCTGCTGTGGCCACTGGCCCCGGATCCCAGCCTGCTCGGCATGTGTTTCCTGCTGGGGTGGGGGCTGGCCACCGGCACCAGTCCGCTGTCCGGCTCCAATCTGGCGCTGGCGTCGCGCTATAACCTGAGCGCCGGGCTGCTGTTGCGCTGGAACCTGCTCTACGGCTTGCTGATGTACGGGGTCGCCTGCCTGTTGCTGGGGGCATTTATCGCCCTGCACGGATGACGCCGGCAGCAAGCGACCCCCCTGGCCGGCGGCGCCATGAGGACCGCCGCCGTGCCCTGGAGCCGGCCTTGCGTCTGCGACGCCGCGGCCTGCGAGAAAAACCGACGCATATTTAGACAATACCGGCAGGGAAGGCGCATTTTGCAACGCACCGGCTTGTTTGTGCCAATGCCCTCAGGGTATGCTGGCTCCACGCGCTTGATCGCCCGCTGTAGGGCATCGCAATTGAACAAACAGGTATGCAACTATGTCACTAGAAGTCCTTGAGCAACTCGAATCCAAAGTCCAATCCGCCGTCGACAACATCTCCCTGCTGAAGATGGAGCTGGACGAGCTGAAAGAGCAAAACAGCAAGCTGCAAGACGAGAACCATCAGCTGCGCAACGAGCACGTTGCCTGGCAAGAGCGTCTGCGCGCCCTGCTTGGCAAGATGGAGCAGATGGGCGAAGCCATCTAATCCCTGCGCTGACAGACAAGATTGAAAACGGGCCGCTCCATGAGCGGCCCGTTTGTTTATGGCAAGGGAGGCATCAGAGCGCTAGCAACTGCTTGACCGTCTTCTCGATGCCATCGGCCGCCTCGACGATGTTCTGCGCCAGCATATAGGCCGGGGTCGAGATGACCTTGCGCTCCTGATCCACCACGAACTCGTTGACCGGGCAGTTGAGGTGGCTGCCACCCATGGCCTCGATGGCATTGGCGGTCGCCTCGTCGGTGCCTATGGTGGTCAGGGTGCCGGCTCCGTAGATGAGCGGGATCATGGCCGGCGCGATGCAGATATAGGCCGCCGGTTTGCGGGCGGCGGCAAAGCTCTGGCACGCCCTGAGTACATCCGGCTGGATCTGGCAGTGGGCGCCTTTGATCGCGAAGTCGCACAGGTTTTTGGCAGCGCCGAAGCCACCGGGCAGCAGCAGGGCGTCATAGTCGGCCGCATCCAGCTCGGCCACGTCCCGGATCTGGCCACGCACTATCCGGGCCGCCTCGACCAGCACGTTGCGGCTCTCCTGGGCGCTGACCTCACCGGTCAGATGGTTGATGACATGCAACTGCGGCACGTTCGGCGCGAAACACTGGGTCACGGCACCTTGGCGGGCCAGCGCCAGCAGGCTGATGACGGCCTCGTGGATCTCGGTGCCGTCAAAGACGCCGCAGCCACTCAAAATCACGGCCACTTTTTTCATGGCAGACTCCTCGTTGTTGAAAATGTGAGCCAGGGTAGATTGTTGTATTTTTGTATGGTTATCGCTGGCCCTCCGCTGGTCAAGTCATCTTGCTGTGCTAGGATTGTTTCGTTTCGGATCCTGCCGTATTGACTCCCTTAAATCTTTTTCCACATTGATCGAGATCATTTCAATTTTGAGATGATCGGTTTTGGCGATCTCAACATTATGTTTTATATGTTGTTTTTATAATTTACACACAGCTTTGTCACAATGGGTCTAACGAGGTCCCATTTTTGAGCACAGAGTTATCCACAGCGCCGACCCTCCATCTGACCGCCTGAGGCTGGATCCCCGCCCCTTGGTGTGATGCGGGCCCTGTGGCATCCTAACGGCTGTTTATTCCTGGCAGGACGATTTCATGGCCCCTAGCAATCCCCTTATCTTGGTCGACGGCTCTTCATATCTTTACCGCGCCTTCTTCGCCTCCCAGCAGGCCGATCTGCGCACATCGACCGGTTTGCCGAGTGGCGCCGTCCGGGTGATGGCCAACATGATGCGCAGCCTGCGCAAACAATACCCCGACTGCCACGTGGCCGTGGTATTCGACGCCAAGGGCAAGACCTTCCGCGACGACATCTACCCGGAGTACAAGGCGACCCGTGCCAGCATGCCGGACGATCTGCGCAGCCAGGTCGCCCCCATCCACCAGATGATCAAGGCGATGGGCTTCCCGTTCTTGATGGTCGAAGGGGTCGAGGCCGACGATGTGATCGGCACCCTGGCTCGCCAGGCGACCGAGAAACAGCTGCCGGTGCTCATCAGCACCGGTGACAAGGACATGGCGCAGTTGGTCTCCGATCACGTCACCCTGATCGACACCATGAAGGACGTGACCACAGACCGGGAGGGGGTGATCGAGAAGTTTGGCGTGCCGCCCGAGCTCATCATCGACTACCTGGCCCTGATGGGGGACAAGGTGGACAACATTCCTGGCATGACAGGGGTGGGCGAGAAGACGGCGCAGGCGCTGTTGCAGGGGATCGGCAGCATAGACCAGATCGCCGCCAACCTGGACAAGGTGGCCGCCCTCGGCTTCCGTGGCTCCAAGGCGTTTGCCGACAAGTTCCGCGAGCAGGAAGAGCAGGTTCGTCTCTCCTACCAACTGGCGACCATCAAGACCGACGTCGAGCTGGAGCAGGAGCTGGAGCAGTTGCAACTGGGCCCGATCGACAAGGAGTCCTTGCTGGAAGTCTATCGCGAGTACGAACTGCGCAACCTGATAAAAGAGTTGGAATCTGAGGTTCAGGAACGGGTTGAGCCTGTGATTGGCTCCGAGCAGCTTCAAGAGAAGGTCTTGCTCCAACCAAAGAAGGTGTCTCATCGGCCAAACACAAAACTACGCAGGTCTAAGACGGTACTACGCCAGCCGAAAACGGAATTGCACCGTTTGGGGTTTGAGGTGCGTCGACCACATGCCAAGAAGACAAGATTGCCAGTGGTCAAATCACCTTACATCTGTGTGATGAAGAAAGGAGTTTTTGATCAATGGCTTGCACGACTTAAGACAGTTCCTCTATTTGCCTTCGATACCGAGACCACCAGTCTCGACTACATGGAGGCGCGGGTGGTGGGGGTCTCCTTCGCCGTCGAACCGGGCAAGGCGGCTTACGTCCCCTTCGGGCACGACTATCTGGGGGCGCCGACCCAACTGAGTGAAGAGCTGGTGCTGGGTAAGCTCAAGCCGTTGCTGGAAGATCCGGCTCGCCTCAAGGTGGGGCAGAACCTCAAGTACGATCGCAACGTGCTGCAGAACCACGGCATCGATCTGCAGGGCATTGCCTACGACACCATGCTCGAGTCCTATGTGCTCAACTCCACCGCCAGCCGTCACGACATGGACTCTCTGGCCAAGAAGTACCTCGGGGTCGAGACCATTTCCTTCGAGGAGATCGCCGGCAAGGGGGTCAAGCAGCTCACCTTCAATCAGATCGAGCTGGAGCAGGCGGCGCCCTATGCGGCTGAAGATGCCGACATCACCCTGCGCCTGCATCAGACCCTCTGGGGCGAACTGAGCAAGCTGCCTGAATTGGCCAAGGTATTCACCGAGATCGAACTGCCCCTGCTGCCCGTGCTGGCACGGATGGAGCTGCTGGGTACCACCATAGATCCCAAGCTGCTGCACCAGCAGAGCCAGGAGATAGAAGTGCGTCTGGCGGAGCTGGAGCGGCAGGCACACGAACTGGCCGGACAGGAGTTCAACCTCTCCTCACCCAAGCAGCTCGGCGAGATCCTGTTCGTCAAGCTGGGGTTGCCGATCCTCAAGAAGACCCCCAAGGGCGCCCCCTCCACCGCAGAAGAGGTGCTGGCCGAGCTGGCGGAGACCTATGAATTGCCGCGCCTGTTGATAGAGCACCGTGGCCTCGCCAAGCTCAAGTCCACCTATACCGACAAGCTGCCGTTGATGATCAAGCCCCAGACCGGGCGGGTGCACACCTCTTATCATCAGGCGGTGGCGGCGACCGGCCGGC